>CAUZRH010000329.1:0-2503 GCA_963582115.1 Dehalococcoidia bacterium | reverse complement strand
CGGATAAGGTCGGGCGTCTCAGACAGGTAGCAGCCGTGCTCTATCGACCCCACATCTGCCTCGATAGCCATCCGAAGCCCGGGTCCGGCGATGGCGTGGCACATGGTCTTACGGCCCTGTGATGCCGCCTGCGAAACAATAGCGTCGATCTCTGCTTCCTCGAACGCTGCATCTCGCGGCCCATGACCCGGTCGAGTGCTCGCCCCGCCTGTGGTTGCGAACTTGATCACATCCGCACCCGCACGGACCATCTCGCGCACCCTCTCACGCACGCCATCCGGTCCGTTGCCGACGCCGGAGGGCATCCGCGGATCAGCATAAAGCTGGTTGCGATGTCCAGATGGGCTTACCCGGTCTGACAATCCACCCGTCGGTGAGATGAGGTTTATCGACAGCATCAATCGAGGGCCAGAGATCACCCCTTCTTCGATCGCAATCTTGAAACCTGCATCCAGCCCGCCGCCATCCCGTGCGGACGTGTAGCCGGACGCCAGCGTGTCTTCAAGAACGTTGGCCGTACGAAGGAATCGGAGCGATGCTGGATCATCCAGTCCCCAACGACTCATGATGTCGTAGTTCTCAGAAGCCAGGTGGTCATGGCAGTCGATCAACCCCGGCATGACGGTCATGCCTGTAGCGTCGACCACATCGGCGTCTGACGGAACCGTTACAGCTGCTCGCTGTCCTACCTCCACGATCCGTTCGCCATCGATCAGCACCGTGCTATCGACCACCGCCGCAGCACCGGTCCCGTCGATCAGGTTGCCCCCAACAATGGCTTTCAAGAGGTTCTCCTTTAGTGGCGCCGAACACGACCGAATCACTCTCAATGGTGTGAGAGTAGAACGTCCCGGCAGCATACCCGCGCTTGTCCCCATCTGCACTTTCCTGATGCAAGCTGGTGGAAACGCCACTAAGCCCACCGGAGCGCAGAACTCCTTGTATCATCCGCCCATCACCCCCGGTACTGGAGAGAACATGACCAGCGAACGCTACACATGGCTGAAATTGACGACCGAAGAAGCTATCGACCCAGATCTGCCTATCTGCGATCCCCATCACCATTTCTGGGACCGGCCCGGTAATCGATACATGCTAGACGAGTTGATGGAGGACATCGGCGGCGGCCACAACATCACCGAGACCGTCTTCATTGAGTGCAGCTCTATGTACAGAAAAGGCGGGCCGGATCTGATGAGCCCTCTGGGTGAGACCGAGTTCGTGCAGGGTCTCGCAGCCATGAGCGCCAGCGGCGGATACGGCGACACGAAAGTCGCTGCCGGGATCGTCAGTTACGCCGATCTCTCCGCCGGAGCTGCAGCAACCGAGGTGCTGGAGGCGCATATCGCAGCCAGTAGCAATCGGTTCCGAGGCGTTCGTAATTCGTCATGCTGGGACGAGGACACCAATATCCGGTCCTACAAGAATCCCATGTGCCATCTTCTGGCTGACCCGGGATTCAGAGAGGGGTTTGCGGCTCTCGACAAGCTAGGACTGAGCTTCGATGCGTGGCTGTATCACACGCAGTTGACCGAGCTAGCAGATCTGGCGAGGGCGTTCCCGGATGTGCCGATAATCCTGGACCACATCGCCGGTCCGCTCGGAATTTTCTCTTACGAGGGCAAACGGGCTGAGGTGTTTGAACACTGGAAGGCAGGCATGGCCGATCTTGCGACCTGCCCCAACGTGGTCATCAAGCTAGGCGGTTTCGGGATGCCCCTAGGCGGGTTCGAGTGGCACAAACGAGACGCGCCGCCATCTTCCGAGGACATCGCAAAGATCATGGGGCCGTACTACCGCCACTGCATAGGGCTGTTCGGGGTCGATCGCTGCATGTTCGAGAGCAACTTCCCGGTGGACAAGGTATCCAGTTCATACACAGTTCTGTGGAACGCCTTCAAACGAATCGCCGAGGGCTTTTCAGACACAGAGAAAGCTGCGCTGTTCCGAGACACGGCAGTACGGACGTACCGACTGGATTAGGAGCACGCGAGGGGACACCCCACGGGAGGACCTTGCAATGAGCCTGCGCAGGTGGGTAAACCTCACCCTTTAGGAACCAAACCCACACTGATACGGCGAAGAACCCACCCTGAGGCTCTCGAAGGGTGTGACCTACGAACACGCGTGATTGCGACGCTCTCGGCCTACGGCCTCGCTCCCTCCGCGGGAGAGGGCCAGATGCACAAAGAATGAAGGGGGGGCCATTAGGCGGACTCTTCAACAGCCGTATATCGGTAGAGTTCCGAACATAGGAATTCGCGGGAATCAAGCCCGCTCGAAGTACCGACTAGGAGATCCCTCGCCTTGGGTTCAGGATGACTCAATGAGCGCGGTCCGATTCCAAAAAAGTCAGGTCGCAAGACAACGCCCATAAAAATAAGCCCCCAAGCATGGGGGTTAGATGCCGCCTGAGGTTGTTGGGCCGTCCTCGGAATCGCCGCCTCTGACCTCGTCCAGGAACGCCTCGATTTCGGCCGACAGCTCCACAGATTCCGACGAC
>CAUZRH010000328.1:0-2509 GCA_963582115.1 Dehalococcoidia bacterium | reverse complement strand
CAAAAACCGCACCCGCCGATCTGGGTAGGGGGGCCAAGCGATGCAGCGATCAGGCGCACCGTCATACATGGAGATGCCTGGCACCCGATGAACGCCGACCTGTCCTGGCTGCGGGATTATGGATTGTCGACGCTGAAAAGGTTCGCAGGCGAGGCCGGAAGGCCTACCCCGGCGTTCTCTCCACGGGTGAAGTTACACATAACACCGAACGATCTACCGGAAGAGGGTCGAAAACCCGGAATCGGTTCGTTCTCTCAAGTTCGTGATGATATGGGAGCGTTCGCCGATCTGGGAGCCGACTACCTTTTGCTGGACACATATATGGATGTGCCGGAACAGACGCTCACACATGAACCGGCATGGGCGATGTTGATGGAAGTGGCGGAATCGTTACTGGACCTTGAGGCCGAGTCGCTGAGGTAGAAATGGGGCTTGTTTCGCGCTTCAACCAGACTTGATCTGACATCCCGAACCACCAGCCGTTACCATCGTCACCCCAACGCATCAGTAACGCAAAACAAACATTGAAAGGTCATCATGCGGGTAATCCAGTTCGAGATCCCGGGCGAGGGTAGGCGGGTCGGAGTCGTTGCCGAATTAGAGGTCATCGATATCACGGCGGCATTACCATCTTTGACCTACGTGTTTCAGGTATTTGATGCTGCACAGGAGGCGGGAATCGGCTTTGAAGAATTCCTCCAGGATGCTGCCGACGCCAGCGACTCTCGGGTCAATTACCCCCAGCTCTTAGGCGCGCCGGTGGGTGGAGATGAACCCTTCCTGCACGCGCCGGTCGACCACAGCGATCCACACCGAGTCCTGATCTCCGGAACTGGTCTGACACATACCGGGAGCATGGAGTCGCGCGACGCTATGCACTTGGAAGAGGACGAACCCAAGTCAGAGGAACCTGCGACCGACTCGGCAAAAATGTTCCAGATGGGGATCGAGGGCGGCAAGCCGGAACCCGGTACACGCGGTGTATCGCCGGAGTGGTTCTACAAGGGCAACGGCACTTTTCTGCGGGGACCAGGGCAGCCTCTGGATATTCCGGCGTATGCACTTGATGGTGGCGAGGAACCTGAGGTCGCTGCCTGCTACATCATCGACCGAGAAGGCACGCCGCGCAGGCTCGGGTTCACGCTCGGTAACGAGTGGGCGGACCACGAGACGGAGCGCATCAACTACCTCTACCTGGCTCCGTCCAAGTTACGTGTCTGCTCCATCGGCCCTGAGCTGGTGACGGACTTTCCGTTTGATGAGCTGGAGTACGAATGCAAGGTGACGCGGGCGGGCGAGCCGATCTACCAGAGCGGCCCGATCTATTCCGGCGAGAAATACATGTCACACACGCTCGCCAACTGTGAGGATCATCACTTCAAGTACCCGGGCCACCGGGTGCCGGGCGATGTCCACGTGCACTACTTCGGCACGAGCAAGATCAGCTACACGGAACGTGAGTGGAAGTACGCCGAGGGAGACGAAATCACGATCTCTGCTGAGGGCTTCAGTGCACCGCTGCGAAATCCGGTGGTCCACTCAGATGCCGATGCAGGGTCTGTGATCGAGGTTAAAAAGGCGTAGTCGGTCGGTTGGTTTTGAGACAACGTCAACTACCTACCAGGGCAGCTCTCGCTTGGTGTACTTGCGGCCGTAATCTGCGCCCTGCTCGTTGACACCGACGTCCATGACACCCTCGTCGATCAGCTTCTTCGTCTGTTCTTGAACCGTCATATCGGTGGCGCGCCAGCCGGAGCGGAACATGACATTGTTATTCTTGTACGCGGCGGCGATCCGTTCACGTGCTGCGGTCATCTCCGGCGGGTATGGCGGGTCGTGAGAGTCCGGGTATCCGTGCGACATGCCCTGATCGCCGGGTCCCCATTCGCCGTAGCTCACGCCGGGCACCGCCGCGATATCGTCGGCGTTGGCCGTGCCTTCCTTGTCTTCGATCTTGAGCCCCGTGATTAGCTCGCCGTCCGGGTTCAGGGGCCATACATCGGCGACCTTTGTGTACGCCACATCGTCCATGCCCCAGATCTCGGCCGGTGTCTTCTGGCCGCCGGAACCGCGTGTGCCCTGGTGCAATCGACCGTCCGATACGCCGATCGACTGGAACGGGTAGCGGCAGGCCTCAACAAACGCCTGAGTTGCGTCGGCCTGTCGAACGTGGGTGTTCAAAATTCCGTGTGCGCCGGTCGATAGTACCGCGCGTATTTGCCATGAGTTGGCGTCGACCTCGTCCTTGGTCCGGGCGTTGGCCGGGACGGTGCAGATCACGGTAGGCGTTCGATGACCGGACGGGGTCGGCCCGCCATCCACCAGTCCACGCATGAATGCCTGCAAGCCGACAACGTCAAACGGCGCGTTCTCGAAGTCTATCTCCAGGTAGTCGGCCCATGTCTGCGACTGCACAACGCCATTGTCGTACGCCAACTCGTCTACGCCGAGGTGGTAGATCGGCTGACCGGCTTCCCAGAGTTCAATGACCTTGTTGATGCGGGGCATG
>CAUZRH010000327.1:0-2526 GCA_963582115.1 Dehalococcoidia bacterium | reverse complement strand
GAATCGTGAAGCAGTTGATCCACCAAGCATACCAACAGGACCTTGCCGAGCACCTTCCGCTGGCGTCCAGGGGACAGGACCTCACCCGGACTACTTATGACCACAAAGAGGGCGTCGCAGCGTTCCTAGAGAAGCGAAAGCCGGAGTTCCGGGGCTACTAGGGGGAGCACCATGGGGGTGGTTCCTGTGTTGGGATTCTCCCTCTTCCCAGAACTATTTGTGATGTATTTGGGCCCTCTCCCTATGGGGGAGGGGAATATCAGAAGCAAGGTCGCCTGAGGAGGATTGAGCAGTATGCCCGGACCGTTGGATGGCGTTCGCGTCCTTGAGTTCTCGCAGATCGTGGCGTTGCCGTTCAACGGCGCTGTCATGTCCGATCTGGGCGCGGAAGTAATCAAAGTGGAGCCGCTCGCCGGTGATCCACACCGCAACCGCGGCACTGTCATGCCGAACGAGGGCAAACGCTTCCAGTCGCTCAATCGCGGCAAGCAGAGCGTCGCCGTCAACCTCAGGGATCCCCGTGGACTGGCGTTCATCCACAAGGTCGTGCCGACCGTAGACATCGTGACGATCAACTATCGCCCCGGCGTGTCCGAACGATTGGGCATCGACTACGAAACACTCAAGAAACTTAACCCGGGGCTGATCTATTGCGAGATCACGGGCTTTGGAAACCGCGGACCGATGGGCAGACGCGGCGGCACCGATATCGTCGCCAACGGCTACAGCGGTTTGATGATGGCCGACATGAAGGTGGATGCCTACGGCCAGCCCGCCAACATCAGTGCCATCTCCCTGGCCGACTACTGCGCCGGTTTTTCGGCCACGGTGGGAATTACCTCGGCGCTGTACCACCGGGCGATCACCGGCAAGGGCCAGAAGATCGAGACCTCACTGCTGCAAGCGGCGATCGCCGTGCAGGACACTGTCGTGATGCGAGAACCCGTACACGATGCCACGCTTAGGGATCCGATGGTGCAGGAGATTAACCAGCTCAGGCAGCAGGGTGCCGACTATTCAGACGTTCAGGCTGCCTACGTCCGGGGACGAGGCGCTTCACGGGTTGCCTCAAGGGCCTACTACTCCACGTACCAGTGCAAAGACGGATCTATGGTGCTGGGCGCGCTGACGCCTGCAAATCGGGCGGCGGCACGAACGGTGTTGGGAATTGCCTACGACCCGAGCGACGAACCCGATTTCGATGAGTCGCAACAAGAGAGCATGGACCAGGCAACTGCGCTACACGAAGAAATGCGTGACACGTTGCTAACACGAACTCTGGCCGACTGGCTTGAGGCCTTCACACAGGCCGGAGTTCCGGTCGCCCCGGTCAACATGCCGGAAGAAATGTCGGATGATCCACAGGTCGAGGCGATGGGCTTCATGCGCGATCTTGAACACCCACTCTTCGGACCGCAAAGACTCGCCGGTCCGGTGGTGTCCATGTCCGAGACGCCGACCGACATACGGGGAGTGTCGCCGGGATTGGGTGCGGACACGGAAAACGTGATGCGTGCCGTCGGGATGACCGACGACCTGATACAAGAGCTACGCCAGGACGGCGTGATTCTTTAGACGGCTCTACCTGCGCGATATGAGGGCTAATTCGACAACACCGTAGGGTCGAAATCTCCCGGCTAGCAGAGCGCTATAGCCTCTGACGTACAGCCGTAGTTTGACGTTGAGGTTACCCAACGCTAGCTGACAGGTCTCCCCTACACCGACAGGGCTGTTGTGGAGGAAACCGCTCTAACCTCCCTCACCCTTTATGCATATGGGCCTCTCCCACCGGGAGAGGGGGGCGCGCACGACCGTGCCCTCGCTACACCGCCACAGCGAACGGCGATATCTTCTCGAAGTTCCCGCCCACTATTTCCTGCGCGTCCAGGCCCATCCAGTCCTCAAGCAGATCCGTGTACAGGCCGCGGAAGTCGAAGTTGTAGGCGAGGTCGCCTTCGATCAGTCGTCCGACGTCCAGTGACGGGTACTCGGAATAGTGTCCGCCCTTAACCTGATCGCCGATCACGAACGAAACGCCGCCGGAACCGTGGTCAGTGCCGTTGCCGTTGTCCTTGACTCGTCGACCGAACTCGGAGAACACAAGGACCGTGACCTCCGGGCCAAGGTCGTGCTCTTCAAGGTCCTGGAAGAACGCTCGTAGTCCGGTTGATACCTCTTCCCACAGCCCACGCTGCAGGGCGATCTCGTTCGTGTGCGTGTCCCAGCCGCCGGACACCGTGTAGAAGACGCGGGTGCCAAGATCTGCCATGTGGACCTGTGCCGCGCCCTTCAGGCTCTGGGCAATCGGGTTGTCCGGGTACTCCACCGTGGACTCGTACATTTTCGGCGCCTGTTTCAGGATGTCCGCACCCTTGAGCGCGTCTAGCCCGGTCTTACCGAGGTAGTCCATCACCATTCCGCTGCCGACGCCCGGCGTGTAGATGCGGCTGAAGGCGCTCAACGCCTGTTCTCGCTGAGCTGCGCCCGCCATACCGGTCAGCAGACCGTAGTCTTCAAGATTACCGA
>CAUZRH010000326.1:0-2545 GCA_963582115.1 Dehalococcoidia bacterium | reverse complement strand
ACGTAACAGGCGGCATCTAACCCCCATGCCGGGGGGCTTATTTTTATGGCGGTGGGGAGTTAATCACGCGTTCGTGGTCTGCGAGTTCCTGGGGATTTACATCTCTGACGGACGATTTCACGGGCTTGTATGTACTGTCATCCTGAGGTCGAGGTGAAGGATCTCCCGACTTGTATTCCGCCGGGTTCTTGTCGTCGGTGACCGGTGTGCTGGAGCGGATGCATGTGTGCAACCAGCCTGTGCGTTGGAGGTCGAGTCTCTGTCCTCCCTCACCCTTGATGCACGCGGGCCTCTCCCATCGGGAGAGGTGGCACCACAAGATCGCTGTCGCGAACATCAGACATATTCGCCGTACGCGACCCACCCCCCAGACCTCCTCCCTCTCAGGGAGGAGGCTTTCTTTTCCCCTTCCGAATATAGGAGGGGGTTAGGAGCGGTTACTTTTTCGGCTACCTAGTCGTCGAGGATCAGGTCGGGGTCTATCGATACCCCCAGACCCGGGCCCTGAGGCATGTCGATGTAACCGTCTTTGACGACGGGGTGGTCTTGCATGATCGAGAAGCCGTTTGTGTATGCGCCGACAGGCGGGTCGTTAAGCAGCTCCATGAACGGTGCATGCGGCCACGTGGCAATCAGGTGCATGTGCGCGATCACGCCGATGTTGCCGCCGCCGTGGTGCGGGACGATCTGCTTGTTATGGGCCTGTGCGAGCACGCCGATCTTCTTGAGCGTGGTCAAGCCAAGGACCTGGCCTTCAGGCTGAAGTAGGTCATAAGTGTTCTGCTCAACCATGTCCACGAACTCGTGGAGGCCGACGTTGTTCTCGCCACCGGCGATGGGCATAGAGACGGCGTTATTGAGTCGGCTTAGTTCATCGTACGCGTAGCGTAGGCGTGGCTCTTCAAGCCAGAAACAGCCCATCGCATCCAGCGCCATCGCCGTGTCCATCGCTCGTTGGAAATCCCACTGGATCCCCGGCTGCCATGTGCCTGCAGATTGCGCCTGGTTTCCGTCAACCATCACCGTCATGCGGTCGCCTACAGCGTCCTGAACCATCTCAAAGGTACGAAGGTCCTCTTCGATAGTCTGGTGGTGCAGTCGGAGCTTGATCGCCTTCCAGCCCTCGTCTGCCAGTGATGTCGCCATATCCGCCCGTTCTTCCGGCGTGGAGAGGACGTACATGGAGGCGTAGGGGATTATCCGATCCTTGCCGCCGCCCCAGAGCTTGTAAAGCGGCTGTTCGGCAGCCTTGCCGACGATGTCCCAGAGGGCGATGTCGACGCCCGCTGTGCCCTGATATCCGGTGCCACCTCGGACGTAGTAACGCATCTCTGCGTCGAGCAGCTCGACATCGAACGGGTCTCTTCCGACTAGGACTCCCTTGACGGCAGGGATCAGGGCCGGATTAACGGCGGAGCCGATTCCGGTGATGCCCTGGTCGGTCTCGATCTCGACAAAAGAACCGCCGCCGATGCGGAACTGGGACAGCGTCCCGACGCTCCACGCTGGTTCCAGTTCACCCATCTCTTTGACGACCTTGAGGTTTCTTACCCGGACGTCTGTGATCTTGATTCGTGAGTTCGTCATATGAGTTGGGTCTCCGTGTTTATTAAAGTTGCTGGATGACGTCTTCGGCGACCGCATTGTAGTTACGTTAGCGGCTTCGCGTATGAGGGCGACGCGAAACCGCCGCCGGGTTAGCGGCGGCGGTTAGCGTTGATTCAATCTGGACAGGCTTGAAGAGGCTAAGGCTTCTTGACTTCAACCTTCGCCATCGCCTCAACGTACTTGAGGATTCCGGCGTGGTCGTCCGTACCGTTGCCCTCGTTGTACAGCGCCTGAAGCACCTGCTGGAGCTGTGCACTCATCTGGAGCGGCACGCCCATCTGCTGCGCCGTGTCCATTGCGTTGTTGATGTCCTTCAAGTGAAGCTCGATCCGGAAACCGGCCTGGAAGTTACGCTCGAACATCATCGGCGCTTTCGCGTTCATGACGTTAGATCCGGCGAGTCCACCCTTGATGGCGTTGAACACCGTCTCCGGGTTCAGTCCTGCCTTGCTTGTGAGGACCAGCGCCTCGGCAAGGGCGTTGATGTTTGCTGCAACACAGATCTGGTTGGCGAGCTTGGTGAAACCACCTGCGCCCACTTCACCGCACAGGACGGCAGATGCGCCCGTTGCGTCGAAGATCGGGGCCGCCCTGTCGAACGCGGCCTGGGTTCCGCCGACCATGATGGCCAGGGTTCCGGCGACAGCTCCCGGCTCACCGCCGGATACCGGGGCGTCCAGGAAATCTATCCCTGCATCGGCAAGCTCTTTGCCGATCTGCTGCGAGACGAGCGGGGCGATGGAACTCATGTCCACCACGAGCTGTCCCTTGTCGGCGGCTTCGATGATGCCGTTCTCGCCAAGTGCGACCGTCATGGACTGAGGGGAGTTCTGAACCATGACTACGGTCACGTCTGATTTAGATGCGACGTCTGCTGGTGATGTTCCGAGATTCGCTCCGTCGGTGACCAGTTCCTCGACGGGTTCGGGGAACAGGT
>CAUZRH010000325.1:0-2551 GCA_963582115.1 Dehalococcoidia bacterium | reverse complement strand
GACGCCCTTCCGACTGGAACCGGGCCACGACATCCGCTTTGTCTCCGGGCATGACCTCGGCGACGACGTTGTTGATTCCGACTAGTCGTGCCACGGCATCCGCCGTCCGGCGATTGTCTCCGGTGAGCATTACAGGTTCGATGCCCAGCGACTTCAGCTCTTCGATTGCCTGGCGTGCCTCGGGTTTGACCCGGTCAGCAACGCCAATAACGCCAATGAGTGATCCGTCACGGGCGACTATCAGGGGCGTCTCACCGTTGGTAGTAAGTGTTATGACCGTGTCTTCGATCTCCGACGTGGGTATGCCCTCGCTCTCAAGGAACATCTCCGTTCCTGCGAGCACGGTCATTCCGTTGACAGAACCTCGTACGCCACGGCCGGGGACGGCTTGGAAATCGGTGGCTTCAGCGATCCGAAGACCACGTGAGGACGCCTCTTCCAGAACTGCCGAAGCAAGCGGATGCTCAGAGGGGCGCTCCACGGCAGCGGCTGCTTCGAAAAGTTCGTCCTCGGATACTCCAAACGACTGTATCGAGGCGACTCTCGGTCTGCCTTCTGTGAGTGTTCCCGTTTTATCCAGCACCACCACCTGAAGTTTGTGTGCCGCCTCCAGTGCCTCTGCATTGCGGATAAGGATGCCGTTCTCTGCTCCACGTCCCATGCCAACCATGACTGCCGTAGGCGTGGCCAGTCCCAGGGCGCAGGGGCATGCGATGACGAGGACGGCCACCGTCGCCAGCAACGCGTTGACGTAGATCGGGGAAGGGCCAATCAGTACCCATGTAGCGAAGACGGCGGCAGCGATTATCAGCACCGCCGGTACGAAGCGGGCCGTGATCACATCGGCAAGACGCTGAATGGGCGCTCGTGATCCCTGGGCATCTTCAACCATCTTGACGATCTGCGACAGCAGTGTCTCTCTGCCAACTCCGGTCGCCGTGAAACGTATGCCGCCGGGGCCGTTCACTGTGCCGGCAAACACATCGTCGTAGGTCGTTTTCTCGACCGGAATACTCTCGCCCGTGAGCATGGATTCATCGACAGACGTAGTCCCGGAAATGATCTTTCCGTCGACCGCAATCCGCTCGCCTGGGCGGACGACAATCTCGTCTCCCTGGACCACATCGTCCAGCGAAGTCTCGACCAGTTTATCTCCGCTAGCCACAAGCGCCGTCCGAGGTTGCAACCCGATGAGCTTCTTGATGGCATCAGACGTGCGGCCCCGTGCGCGGGCCTCAAGGAATCGACCCAGCAATATCAGGCCGATGATTGCGGCGGACACGTCGTAGTAAGTGCCCGTGGCGTGCCCGCCGAACAGTGATGACGCCTCAAATGTCTCTCGGAAAATAGTCGCTGCGAGGCTGTACGCGAAAGCCACGGATGTACCGATGGCGATCAGAGTGTTCATGTTGGAGGTGCCGTGTTTGAGCGCGCCCCATGCCCCGACGTAGAACTCTTTACCGGCCCAGAACTGAATCGGGATCGCGATGGCAAGTAGGAAGACGTTCAGCCCGGTAGGGGACAGATCTTCAAGTGCGGATACGGACTGGTACTGCATGACCAGCATCATGACGACGGCGGCGGAGAGCGCAAAGATAACGCGGATGCGGAGTGAACGAACACGTGCCACACGACGGGCATCCTCATCAGGGCGCGACATGCCATCGTAGATTACCCCTTCAACGGAGTAACCGGCGTCAGCAACCGCGTCACGGAGATCGCTCACATCTGCGGTCGCCGGGAAGTACTCGATGCTGGCACGTTCGGTCGCAAGATTGACCGTTGCAGCTACGACCCCATTGACGGAGTTGAGGGCCTTCTCCACGTGTACGACACATGCGGCACAAGTCATTGCGCCAATGGACAGCGTGATCTGTTCCGATGCAGCGCCGTATCCAGCGTCCTCGACGGCTCTCATAAGATCTTCAGGGTTTACCAGGGCCGGGTTCATCTGGACCGTTGCTCGTTCGGTAGCCAGGTTGACGTCGGCATTGGCGACACCCTCAACCTCGTTCAGGGCATTACCTACGTGGAAGACACATGCGGCGCAGGTCATGCCGGTGATCGGCATGGTTATAAATATGGTTTCTTCTTGTGAGTCCGAAATCTCTTGAATCTCTGGGTGCGCGTGGGGCTTCTCTGAGATAGTCATGACTACTTGTTCGCCAGTCCGTATAGCTCAACGAGCTCGCTTAGAACTTCATCCGAGCGGCCCTCACGTACGCCTTCAATGACGCAGGAGTGAAGGTGCCCGTCCAGCAGCTTGGTCTCTAGCTTTTCGATCGCTTTCCGGATGGCATAGGTCTGTTTGAGGACATCAACGCAGTAGCGTCCTTCCTCCACCATTTTTTTGACACCAGCAAGGTGCCCTTCGATGTAAGAGATGCGATTGGCGGCGTCTTTTTTGGTTTCGTCAAACATTGTTAAATCCGGAACTACAGTTACTAACCCATACCCCCCCGGTGGGGGTCTACTACCTATATTAGTCTCAATTATGCCCTCCGTCTATTTCCACAGGAAAGGCTAGATATGCCTGTGAGGGTTTGTTGAC
>CAUZRH010000324.1:0-2570 GCA_963582115.1 Dehalococcoidia bacterium | reverse complement strand
CCGGCGAAATACCGTGGCGTGATCTCGGCTGGAAGTCTATGGCCGTCAATTTGAGTGATGTGGCGTCGATGGGTGCACGACCGGTGATGTCGCTCGTGACTCTGGGGCTCACCGGTACCGAGTCCGTCGGTGACCTGGAAGAGTTGTACCGGGGAATCGCTGACATAACGAACGAGTTCGGAGGGGCAGTAGCGGGCGGCGATATCGTGCGCTCTCCGGTGTTGTTCATAACGGTCGCCATGACCGGACAGGCTGCCGCCACGGCGGGCGGAGCGGCATTTAACCGAGCAAGACTGATGGCTGGTTCTATGACGGGATCAGCATCCGGGGCTGGATACCCGACCGCGGCTTCGCAGTTGAAGTTTGAGGCCAACGCAAAACGTGACCCGGACGGTGCGGCGCTGCTCAGGCGCGACGCCGTGTCTGTAGGAGACCTGATCGCTGTGACGGGAACTATTGGCAACTCCGGAGGAGGCGTACGCGCTCTGGCAGAAGGGGTGTCCGGAGACGCGGCGAAGGTACTGAAACGCGCCCATTTCAGGCCGATACCCCGAATGGCTGCCGGGATTGGCCTTGTGACTCAGGGCGTTCTTACGGCAATGGATGTAAGCGACGGTATCGCTGACGATCTGGGCAAAATGTGCCGCGCCAGCGGGGTCGCTGCGAGGGTGAGGATGCCGGCGCTTCCGGTTAGTGATGAGCTGAAGGCCTGTTTCCCGGACGATTACACATCGATCGCTCTGGCAGGTGGCGAGGATTACGAGCTGTTGTTCACGGCACCGCAGCCCGTCATGGCGGCGGTCGCCCCCTCTCTTGGCGTGTCTGTGTCGATTATCGGCGAGATCATTGAGGGAAAATCTGGAGATGTGACGGTAGTCGATGCTCGGGGTCGGACCATCGAGATGACCGGCGGCGGCTGGGATCATCTGAATGGGTGAACTTGAGGACGGCGTGCTTTCAGAAAGCTTCACCATCGTCACGCGGTCGGAGGCGGAGACCGTGAGCATTGGCCAGGCCGTGGGTGCGTCTCTTCAGGCGCGCGATCTCATTCTCCTTAGTGGAGAACTTGGTGCAGGGAAGACCCGATTTGTTGAAGGTATGACTCGCGGGATCGAGTCCGAAGCGGAGACGCGAAGCCCAACATTTGTGCTTGTGAATGAGTACGTAGGACGTCTCATGCTCGCCCATTGCGATCTCTACCGCCTCTCCGGACCCGAAGAGATTGGCGAGTTGGGTTTGGACGACTACCTGGCACGAGATGCCGCACTGGCGGTCGAGTGGCCGGAGCGCGCCCGAAGTGAGTTTTCGGACGAGGCTCTGGAGATCGAACTAGATTTCGGAGAAGCACCGGACGACAGGGTGCTCACTGCGACGGCTATCGGAGACGCGGCGATTCGATTACTGACTGCGATTCGTGTTGCTTCCGAAACCGGACAGCACTCAGGGAGTGGGCGATGACCTGTTTGCTGGCGATAGACACCGCCACCCGGTATGCCACGGTTGCATTGGCCGTAGCAGAAAACGCCAACAAATCGCTGGTCACAAGCAGATCGTGGTTCTCGCAACACAACCACGGCGTGGAGCTACTTCCCCGGATCAACGAGACCCTGGAAGAGGCGGGCGTTTTGGTGTCAGATCTTACGCACATCGCTGTAGTAATCGGCCCCGGCAGTTTTTCGGCGCTGCGCGTCGGTCTGGCTACAGCGCAGGGCATGGCGCTGGCAAAGGAAATCCCGATAGTCCCAGTTCCAACATTTGAAGTGGAGATCGATTCATACGCTGACCACGATGGACCGATTTGTGCCGTCGTGGATGCCGGGTCCAGTGGAGTCGCATGGGGACTTTATTTGCAGGGAAAGGATGGGCGATCCCTGAAACGAAAGGGGCTGGACACTATCCAGGAATGTGCGCAGATATGCCCCGATGACACGGCATTCTGCGGAGAATCGGCCCAGAAATTCTTCGATTACGTAGCCTCGGCGCGTATCCTTTCATCTGATGCGCCAACGCGTGGTGCTGACGCCCTGATCAAAGTTGCTATGCGGAAGCTGGTGGCTGGCGAATTAAGGGACCCATCGAAAGTGGAAATCACGTACGCCCGGGCCCCAAACATCTCAACGCCTAAGCCTCGGCTTCCCGACGGGAGTCGACGGTAAAACGCACCCGAACAATCCAATTAATCAAAAATCCAGATAACCCAAAATCCCAAAATCCAAAAGAAGGAAACTCAATCAAATGGCCAACGAAAAGACGCTGATCCTGGTGAAACCCGATGGTGTCCAGAGGGGAATTGCCGGTCAGGTAATCAACCGACTTGAGGCGACGGGTCTGCGCATCGCCGGTATGAAGTTGCTCCAGATTTCGGATGAGTTGGCGGCATCGCATTACGGCGAACACGAAGGCAAGCCGTTCTACGCCGGCCTCGTGGACTTCATCACCTCAGGTCCGGTTGTAGCGATCTGCCTCGACGGCCCGAACGCTATCTCCATCTCACGCAAGGTCATGGGATCGACAAACCCGGCGGAAGCCGCTCCCGGCACAGTACGAGGAGACCTTGCCATCGATATCGG
>CAUZRH010000323.1:0-2580 GCA_963582115.1 Dehalococcoidia bacterium | reverse complement strand
CGGTCCCGGTTGATTCACCGAATCCAGGGGTGCGTGGTGCTATGACGGTGTGGCCGATGGACAGTTGCTCAAGGAATGGTGTCCATTCCAACCCGGCAACGCCGTGCAGGTAGAGAAGTGGGCTTCCGGAGCCACCCTCCATGACATCTACCTGGAACTCGCCGTTCCGGACGGAGACTGATCTTTCGTTCATCTATTTCCTCTTGTTGGTGTTGTGTCTGGTGGTGGAATGTTGGATAGATGTCATCGCTGGTGGTCCTACTTCGGAAGGACTACCCCTCACCCCGGCCCTCTCCCGCGGAGGGGAGAGGGAGCAAACGACAGGGACCCGTCATGAGCAGCCCCCAATAACTAAAGCGGTCCCTGAGGCTCTCGAAGGGTGCAAACAAACTAAGGCGTCGCGCGTTAATCCGCGGGCGTCGGGGCAGCTGAGCCGTCCCGGACGATGGCGTTCTGCGGCCACCAGTGGTCCTCGTACTCTGACCACATGTCCCTGAGGTTCGGCACAACTTCCTGCGCCGTTCGTCTGATGTTTTCCTTCGCAAGTTCGTGCGGGATGGACCCGAACTGGTTGAGCAGCATCAGGTGACCGATATGAAGGTCCTTGGCGATACTACGAAGCTGCTCGGTCACCTGTTCAGGCGTCCCCGCTACGACGTTTCCCGCCTCACGCAACTCATCGAACGTGGCCTCTTTACTACTGGCCCGTCCAAAAGTCGTTGTCTGCGCCAGGAGTCCGGCTTTGATCGTGTCGACAGTCCGGTATCCCGGCGGGTCTGCGAAGCCCGGGTAGACGTGCAGCATTTTGTTGAAGAAGTACTCAGTGTGCTCTGCGTACTTCTCGTGAAGCTCGTCTTCATTGTCGGCAATGCAGACGAGCTGGAGGAACCCTGCGTGGTATGGATTGTCCACACCGGCGGCGTTTGCGACCTTCCAGAAGCCGTCCATCACCTGCTTGCCACGTTTGTAGCCGCTGTATGACAGGTAGGCGTAAAGATGGCCCATGTCGATGCAGTGGTTCCAGGTCTCAATCGAACCCGCACCCGGCACCCACACCGGAGGACGAGGCTTCTGCATGGGACGCGGCCAGATGTTTACGTAGCGGAGCTGGGTGTACTTGCCGTCAAACGAGAAGACTTCCTTCTCTTCCCATGCCCTGAGGATCAGCTCCTCGGCCTCGGCGTACTTATCACGAAGAAGGGTCGGGTTCGAGCCGTAGCCGTACGCAGTGTCCATGGCGGACCCAACCGGGAATCCGGCCACGAGCCTGCCCCCGCTGATGCAGTCCAGCATGGAGAACTCTTCCGCCACACGGATGGGAGGGTCGTACAGTGCGATGGAGTTGCCCATCACGATGATGGCGACGTCCTTCGTCTCCCGAGACATGGCGGCCGCCATGATGTTGGGGGACGGCATCAGGCCGTAGGCGTTCTGGTGGTGCTCGTTTACGCAGATGCCGTCATAACCCATCTCGGCGGCGTACTTGAGTTCGTCCAGAGTCTCGTTATAGGTACGACTGGCGATCTCGGCGTCGAATAGGTTGGACGGAACGTCTACCCATACGCTTCGGTTCTTCTCCCGGAAATCCTCTGGAAGATCCCGGTATGGGCAGAGGTGGAACATTTCGATCTTCATGGATAAATCCTCCGTGTCACGTTACGTCCTGATCGCCGATCATCGTCGTTTGTATGTGGGTGTGTACTCAGGCTGAGAACGATGCGTTGAGACGATTTGTGGCTTCCGCCAGCGCGTCTCTTGCTGTGTCGAATATTCCGACCTGCCCGTTAAAGCCGTGGATCATGCCTGCGTAGCATTTATAGGTGACATCGTTGCCCGCCGTCTTGAGCGCGTCGGCGTAAGCCTCCGCTTCGTCGACCAGCGGGTCGTACTCTGCGGCGATGATCGTGGTCGCTGGCAGGTCGGCAAGGCTCTCCGCACGGATCGGTGACGCGTATGGGTGAGAGCCGTCGCCGTCGGGACCGATGTAGTGATCCCAGAACCAGACCATCGAGTCACGAGAAAGCATGTAGCCATCCGCGTTGGCGGAATAAGAAGCTGTGCCGAAGTCGTGGTCGACGACCGGGCAAAATAAGACCTGGTGTGAGATGGACGGACCTTTTCGGTCACGAGCCATCAGTGCCACAGCGGCGGAGAGGTTGCCGCCGGCAGAGGTCCCGGCGACGGCGATTCGTGAACCGTCCGCGCCTAGGGCTGAGGCATTTTCGTGGGCCCAGAGCAGCCCGGCGTAGCAGTCTTCAACGGGCTCAGGGAATCGCACATCCGGGGCCAGTCGGTAGTCGATGGAGACGATTACCGAGTCGGTGCTGTTGGCGATTACACGGCAGGCCGCGTCTTCGTTATCGAGATCGCCGATGACCCAACCGCCGCCGTGGAACCAGAGGATCAGCGAGTGGTCGGTACCCGTGGAGGGAGTGTAGATGCGGATCTTCAGGTCTCCGCCCGGGCCGGGGATCACGGCATCCCGGACGTTCTGTACGTCCTCAAGCTCACGCGGAGCGTTCTTCGTGCGCTCTTTGGCAGAGGCACGTGCTGCTTCCGGGGTTTGAGTGTTCAGAGCTG
>CAUZRH010000322.1:0-2610 GCA_963582115.1 Dehalococcoidia bacterium | reverse complement strand
GCTATGGGACATCAAGGGCAAGCGATACGGCGTGCCGGTGCACCAGCTTGTCGGCGGGCCTCACCGGGACAAACAGCGCGTCTACTGGTCACACCTCGCAACTTATCGGGCCGAGAACGCCGAGTTATACGGCGGCAAACCTCTGTTGACCCTTGAGGACGTAGCCGATTGCGCCGCCGAGTCTGTCGAGCGCGGTTACACGGCGTTCAAGACCAACATCGTGTTCCACGGCGAGAACGCGAAAGCGATCAACCAGGGCTTCTTCCAATCGGACGACCAGAACGCTACGACCGAGATTGTCCACCACGCCGAGCGGCAGATCGCTGCGATGCGACAGGCCGTCGGCCCGGACATCGGCATCGCGCTGGACATCAACTTCAACTTCAAAAACGAGGGCGCAATCCGCATCGCCCGCGAGCTTGAGCCACACAACCTGATGTGGCTGGAGATCGACAACCAGGATGCGCAGGCGTTGGCGCAGTTAAAAGCGTCCACCACCACTCCGATCTGCTCCGGCGAGCAACTCCTGGGCGTTCGCCAGTACCAGCCTTACTTCAAGCGACATGCGATGGACACCGTGAAGGTGGACGTGCAGTGGCAGGGCTTCTCGCAGTCTAAGAAGGTTGCCGACCTGGCCGAGACCTACGACCTGAACATAGCGCCGCACAACTACGGCTCACACCTGTCCAGCTTCCAGAGCCTGAACCTGACCGCCGCGGTCTCCAACGTCCGGATCATGGAGTCGGACGTGGACGCAGCGCCCTGGCGGGATGAGCTAACGACGGTGCTGCCGGACATAAAGGACGGCTACATGGCCATCCCGCAAACCCCGGGTTGGGGCTGCGATCTGGACGAGGCCGCCCTCAAGAAGTACGCCTACACGGGGTAGTTCGTCTATTGTGACCGCGGGAACGCGCCCTGAGGTTCTCGAAGGGCGAATCCTGCACAACGCGTAGAGGCGTATGGCAATACGCCCATGACCGCACGACACGAGGGCGTATTGCCATACGACCCTACAACGGACAAAAACACATGAAGATCACAGCAGTCGAAACTCGAGTCGTCCGCACCGGTGGTGGTGGGCCGTGGCTCTTCTGCATCGTCCGAACCGACGCAGGGATTACCGGTTACAGCCAGTTCGGATCAGGTTCCTACCCTAAGGGGCAGGTCGGCCTTGTTGAAGACCTCGGCAAGACGCTCATTGGCCAGGACCCGGATCCGGTTGAGCGGCACTATCTCGACATGTACCGCAAGACTGCACAGGTCTCGGGTGGCGCAACCGCGATGGCTATTGCCGGTATCGAACTGGCGCTGTGGGACATCAAGGGCAAGGCTGCCGGAATGCCGGTATACAGGCTGCTTGGGGGGCCGTTCAGGGAACGACAGCAGGTTTACTGGTCGCACCTCGCCTCATACCGGGCTCAGGGGCGCGCCGCCGAGATGGGCGTTGCACCACTGAAGACCTGGGACGACGTTGCCGACTGCGTGAGGGAGGCGACCGACGCCGGGTTCAGCGCGTTCAAGTCCAACATCATATTCCCGGGTGATCCGCCACGAAGGATGCGGGATGTCTTCGCCGGTGATTTCGACCAGAACGCCAACCCGGATCTGATCGAACATGCCGTCAAACAGATCTCTGTCATGCGGGAAGCCGCCGGTCCGAAGATCGGCATCGCTCTCGACATCCATTACGAGTTCAAGACCGAAGGCGCAATCAGGTTGGCGCAGGCACTGGAGCCTTACAATCTGATGTGGTTGGAGTTCGACAGGTTCGAGCCGGAACCCCTCGCACAGATCAAGTCTTCGACACGTACGCCAATCACTACCGGAGAGCAGCTCCTTGGCGTTCGAGAGTACAAGCGATTCTTTGAGCTTCGAGCCATGGACACCGTCAAGATCGACGTACCGTGGCAGGGCTTCTCGCAGGCAAAGAAGGTCGCGGACCTCGCCGAGTTGTACGAGATGAACGTTGCCCCACACAACTACACCTCGCACCTCGCCACATTCCAGAGCCTCCAATTCACGGCGATGATCCCCAACGTCAGGATCATGGAAACTGATATCGACTCGTCGCCGTGGCGGGATGAGCTGACGACTACGCTACCGGAGCTCAAAGACGGCTTTATGACCATCCCCACCGGTCCGGGCTGGGGCTGCGATCTGGATGAGGTAGCGGCCAAGAAGTACGTATACGAGGGATAAGGCTGAACTTCATAACGCGTAGGGTCGGGGCTTGCTCCGTCCTTACGCGATCTCGGCGTCGATCGAAGTGACAATTCGGGCGTGCATGCGAGTTGGAACCGGTTCGGTACAGAGCCTCGAGCGTATTGCCAAACGCCCCTGCAGATGTGATCACCATCTAACGCGAAGCGACCGGGCCGCTCTTTGACCGGCTACCGGGCTAGACCGCGTAGGCCGGGTACCGCCTCCCTTGCTTCTACTCGCTCTTTCGCTTGCTGACGGGCTGCGAGGGTGTAGACCATCGCACCTGTGCTTACGAATCCCAGACCGACCACCATGAACACTCCACCGATCGCCTTCACCATCAGGCTGAGGTCGAGACCCATGCGGGCCTTGTTGAGGGAGTTCCTGAGCATCAGCCCGCCAAGT
>CAUZRH010000321.1:0-2612 GCA_963582115.1 Dehalococcoidia bacterium | reverse complement strand
CGCGTGCGAGGAGTGAAGCGATTACCTGGGGTAGCGCCTCGATAGCCCTGCTCCGCAACCCTGCCTCGTCCAGGCTTCCGATGGGGTGTGGAATGAGAGCAAACGGATAGTCCGGGATTCCACCCAACTTTGCCATCGCCCGGGCGCCAGATTCAAATGGCTCCGTGCAAATAGCGATTGCCGGTACGCCGCGCTGCTCCAGCTGAATTGAATCGTGCACACTGCACGATGAGCAGCTTCCTCAGTCTCCGTTTGCGGTAATGACCACGTCCACGTCTGAGGCGATGGAATCCAACACCCCCGGGGCCGCCGGACGACTCGCATCGCCTTTATTGATGGCAACACGCCCGCCAAGCTCAAACCGCTCTGCTAGAACGTCGTAGATAGCCTCCAGCAAAGGTTCTGCATTTAGCTTCTGATTGGCAAGAAGGCCAACAACTTTGCCATCCAGCGTGTCAGGACGTTTGGCCATTCCCTGCTGCACGATTGTTGGCTGCCCGGTGGGGTCCAACACTCGTATTTTCGATTCAGTGCTCATATTCGCCTCCAAAGAACTGGGGATAGTCTCGCAGAATTAGGCCGAGACTGGTTTTGTGACTGCTCCAGACCTCGCTCCGTGGGTCCACGTGGGAATGATCTGGCTCCACGCCCCACCTCCACCACCGGCGACGATCGTGATCATCGACTCCGGGGAAGCGAGTGCGCTCACCGGCTCGGTATCGCTTGAATCTCTCCCCGGCACAGGCCTTCCGGCGAACGCCCAGTCCTCAACGGACCGCAGGGCGTTTTCATATAAATACTGTCCAACCCGTGCTTTTTCCCACCCGGCGTCTCTGAAGTGCTCAAGATGCTCCGGGCACAACACGATCAGTGCTTCCGGCATGAGAGGACCCATCGCAAACAACGGATCTATAAATGCATCGAGGATGCGCTCTGGAGAGTCGTCATGATGCTGCCCCACCTGAAACGGTCCCAGTCCAGCGGCGACGGTAACCGCGCTTCCGTCGGCCGGTTCGCCACGCGTCACATGCACCGGTTCCCACGGCGACAGATCTTCGTTCTCTGCGATACACCAGGTGTACTTACCCGGGTGGCCAACGGTCGCTTTGTCCAGGTCGCCGGCCCGGGTTCCAAGCACATTGATGATGATGAGTCGCATTGCCCGGCCTATCGAGGCGTTTGCCCGATTACCCGGCCCAAACACCGATACTCCAGAGTTCATACCTAGCTCGGACGCCACCGGTCCATTCACGATCATCAACACGGCCGCGCCCATTGTGCTAACCGATATCCCGTGCAACCCGAACACAGGGGTTGTCACTGCATCGATAGCCGCGGCTAGCACACGCATGTACTCCGGTTTACACCCGGCCATTACCGCGTTGATTGCCGCCTTCTCCGCGGTGATCACTGCGCCTTTTGTCGGCTCTACTCCAAGAACCGTATCCGGCGACACACCAAGAGCATTAACGAACTGCGCTACAAGACCCTCGGTCGGAGGAACGATCGGCAAGCCGTCGGTCCAGCCACGCTCGGCATACAGCTCTATCGCCTGAAGTGCATCGTCTACTTCGATCGTGTCTGACATGAATGGCATTTCGGTCAAATGAAATCTCCAATATCTGTTCTGCCGCCGACTCTTACCAGGTGAACGGTTCACAAAAGAAATGCCTGACGGTCTTTCGGGTCACGGCAGCGTACTTGGCGGACTTCCGGCCATCAACTCTGACAGGGCACCCGAACCCGGCTCAGGAAATCTAATCCAATTTTCACCAAAACCGGTTCACCATGCGCGTAGAACGGTTCACACGGTTCCGGTTAAGAAGGTGCATACGCTGAGGGTGACGGCTTGCCTGACCTCTATCTACTCAAACCGTGAGCTCGATTCACTGGGATGCATGAGGCACCGGTCGGCGAATTACGGACTTGTAGCGGAACCCGTTATGAGCCCGTAAACAAATCATTCATTACGACCAAGACTCTCCGCCCGAAGGGGACAACAACATGATTTTCAACAAAGGCTGCCCTCGATGCGGCGGCGATGTGATGGTGGACAAAGACATGTACGGCACGTTCGTGAAGTGCATCCAGTGCAGTCGGTCCAAGCACGTCCAGGCTGAATCTCTTATCCAGGATTTGACCCGCAGGCGCTATCCGCGACTACCAGGGCAGGCAAATCAGCAGGACGCAGGTTCTATAGCCGTTTAGTCGTCCGTTGATGGCGGCGTCGCGACGCTCCAGACATCGTTAAACTCCACGGCGGTCGTAGAGAGGACAGTTCTGTAGAGGGTGAAGACACAACGGTAAAGTCAAACATCCCAGGACGGATGAATGAGCCTTCAGACGACCACCTGAATTTAGTTGAAGACGAGGCAGGTCGTCGAACCTAATTCGCGCCTCGACGACCTGCCTCGCTCCATAGCCAGCTAACCCGACTTCCCATACTTTGCCCCGGTCGCCTTGACCGCAGCGCGCTTTGGCCGTCTACTGTGCGCGCCATCGATAGTCGGAATGCCGGCTCGGACACCGGACACACATGGGGCAAGTACGTTGAAAATCCTCCTCGTCGGAAGCGAATACGTCGGAACCACGACGATGTCGCACAAAATTAA
>CAUZRH010000320.1:0-2619 GCA_963582115.1 Dehalococcoidia bacterium | reverse complement strand
CTGGTCGAATGCGATAGACCGTGGGTCGGTGAGAAGACCGTCCGATATCTCTTCGCCCGGGTGGGCCGGAAGGTCGTGCATGAAGCAGACCCCTGCCGGGGCCTCATCCAAGAGCTCTGGATTCACCTGGTAGCCCTTGAAGGCTTCAAGTCTTATCCGGGTCTCCTCTTCCTGTCCCATGCTGGTCCACACGTCCGTGTACACGATGTCCGCGTCGGCAACGGCTACCGCCGGGTCTGTGACCAGCTTAAGGCTGCCACCGCTGGCTGCGTTGAGAGGAATGACGTCGTTCGCTGTTTGTTCCGGCAGCACGTAGCCGTCGGGAGAAGCGATGGTCAGGTGACCGCCGGTAGACGCCATGCCAAGGGCCAGGCTTATGGCGACGTTGTTACCGTCGCCTATGTAGGCCACTCTGACGCCATCAAGCGACCCCTTGGCTTCCTCGATGGTCTGAAGATCCGCCAGCGTCTGGCAGGGGTGCTCTCTGTCGGTCAGGGCGTTGATGACCGGAATCGTGGACGCCTCCGAGAACTCTTCGAGGATTCCGTGATCGAAGGTCCGGATGACGGCGGCGTCCGCCATGCGCGACATGACGCGGGCCACGTCCTGCACAGGCTCTCGCTTGCCCAGACCGACCTCTTCGGGCGAGAAGTAGATCGGGTGTCCGCCGAGCCGGTGTATTCCGACCTCGAAGCTGAGCTTGGTGCGGAGGGACGGCTTCTCGAACAAGATTGCAATGGATTTTCCGGCGAGAGCCGTCGACGGCTCTCCTGCCTTCAACGCTCGACCTCGCGCGATCACCTGTCGTACCTCTGACGGCGCGAGATCGGTGAGCGAGAGAAAGTGGCGAACGTTACCCATTTCGTTGTCCTATGGTTGCCTGATTGGCGTGCAGTCCTGAGCTATTCGTGTATCCGGACCGGCGAACGCAAAGAGTAATTGTATTCCTATCAGATGGCCGGTCACGTTCAGGTCTTCATCGTTTTTACGAGACGCGAAAAGGGGTGGACTAAAGAGTCCACCCCTTTTCTTGAGTTCTCTTGAGAGCTCAAGTCGCTCTAATGGCTCTAGTCTCGGGCTAGGATTACAGTTCCGGTGGAGGACAGGGTTCCGCCGGTGCCGTGTGCCATGGCGAGTGTGGGGTTATCGAGTTGTCGTTTGCCGGTCTCGCCCCTGAGCTGTCGTACAGCTTCAACTACGGTGAAGATGCCGTACATGCCCGGGTGCGTGTAGGACAGACCGCCGCCGTTCGTGTTGAGCGGGAAGTCGCCGCCTGGCGCTGTGCGCTGGTCTGCCACGAAGTCCGGGCCTTCGCCCGGTCCGCAGAACCCGAGGCTCTCCAGCGTTGCGATCACTGTGTAGGTGAACGAGTCGTAGATCATCGCCAGGTCCAACTCGTCGTGCGTGACGCCGGCCATCTCTAGCGCCTGTGGTCCGGTGTTCCGGCCCCAGGTTCGAGTCAGGTCTGGCATCTGGTGCAACACCGAGTGGTCATGGCCTTCTGCCGCGCCCAGAATTTGGACACCGCCCTTTTTCGTGGACTTTGCTCGTTCGGCGGACGTGACCACGATGGCCGCGCCTGCGTCGGTTACGAGACAGCAGTCGGGGAGGTGGAAGGGCCACGATACCCAGCGGGAATCGTGATACTCGTCAAAGGACATCGGCGTGTCGTAGAAGTAGGCCTTCTCGTTCATGTTAGCCCACTTGCGTGTCGAGACGGCGATGTTTGCCATCGCCTCACGCGTTCGGTCTTCGCCGTACTGGTGCATGTAGCGATTTGCGGCCAGCGAGTAGCCGATCGGCGCGCCCATGATGCCGTAGGGGGCTTCGTACTGCGCGCCGGCCAGGCCGGGGTTGCCCGCCGGACGTGCCCGGTTTGAGCGGCCGGATTCGCCGTGTGTGATCAGTGCGACCTCACAATAACCGGCCTCGATGGCGGCCATTGCGTGGGCGAGGTGGATCACGAAAGAAGAGCCACCGACCGACGTAGAGTCGGTGAAGTGTGGCGTGATGCCCATGTATTCGGCGATGTCGTAGGTCGAGTACCCGGCGGTGAAAACGCCATCTACTTCGCTCTTGTCGATACCCGCGTCTGCCAGGGCGTTGCGCCCCGCTTCTGCGTGCAGCTCCATCGGGCCCTTTTCAGGAACACGCCCGATGGCGTCCGATTCTGCGACGCCGACGATAGCGGCCGAGCCGGAAATCGCCTTCAGCTTGTCCATTACTGGCATTTAGCACGTCCTCTTTACTACTGGCCCGGATGTGATCTCGATCAGGCCTGGAGCGTCTTTTGACGCATAAACGGAATTGTGAAGATGTGCGAGTTGAGACGGGCCAAAAGGCCCGCCCCAAAACTCGCACATGCATCGCGTGTCTGTTTACGCCGGCTCGAACTTCGGCAGAGATATCTCGTCCGTGATCGACTCGAAAACTACCTTGACTGCCATGTCGATCGAGATGGCACTGGGGTCGGCCTCTACATTGACGATCTGCGTCGCCATCCGGGGACCTTCCTCAAGCTCCACGATTGCCGGGACGTACGGGATGTCGTCCATGAAACCGGGGTGCGGGGGCCTGTGGACGATTGCGAAGGTGTGAATCTTCGCTTTGCCGCTGGCC
>CAUZRH010000319.1:0-2636 GCA_963582115.1 Dehalococcoidia bacterium | reverse complement strand
AGGGTCACTTTTTTACCCTCGGCGCACCATTTAGCGATCGTCCCGCCTGCGGCCGACTCTGAGTCGTCCGGGTGCGGGGTGACCACCATTATTGATTCCGGTTCGGCCATATTTCCTCTTCTTCTTATTCGTCGGGCGGGCCCAAATATTTGAAGCCTACTAAGAGCCCGATATGAAACGTCGGAAGGCCGTTCTTGCCAGAGAGCGCGGCCCGTTTATCTGTTTGCGGCCAAGATCATAGCGCGCCAGAACACATCACGGGCGACGTCAGCGCGTTGACACCCAACGCGGGCAAATCGGATTATTGCGGAGTCCGCCGTTACTGCGGAGACTTCCTTCCTTGTGGTCGTTCGGGAAATCGTTCGGCATATTTCAGGCACTTCAACATGCGAATCATCGGCGTCGACCCTGGGCTTGTTAACACCGGATACGGCGTTATCGATGTAAACGGGCGGTCGACTGTCGCCGTTGAGGGCGGGGTCTCAAAGACAAAGGCCTCAGATGCGCTGGAGTTCAGACTTGCTGCGATATACCGGGATATCAAAGAGGTCATCGAAGAGCACAAGCCCAACGTCATGGCGGTCGAAGACCTTCATTCGCGGTATCGCAACTTGAAGACAGCGATCATCATGGGACATGCCCGTGGCGTGGTGGTCCTGGCTGCAGGCGAGGCAGGTATCCCGGTATTCCACTACCAGCCGACACAGGCCAAGAACCTGGTCACCGGCTCCGGGCGCGCCGATAAAGAACAGGTGCAACGGGCGGTCGCCGTCCACCTCAGACTAACGGGACTGGACAACGAACACGTGGCTGATGCGTTCTCCCTGGCCATTTGCCATGCCATGATGTCCGATAGTCCGGTGGCAAAAGTTATTTGACCGACAACAGTCCACTCACCGGGTTCCTTAAACCGGGTGTTGGAATAGCGGGGCCAAAGATTTGATCAGCTACATCGAGGGTAAAGTCCATCGCTTCGACAGGTCTACAGAGACCGTCGTAATAAATGCCAGCGGGGTTGGCTATCAGATTGTCGTGCCCCAGTTCGTGATGAGCGCGCTTTCCGCCCGCCCAGTTATCGTCGGAGACGAACTGGGGCTTGAGGTGTACTACCACGTCACAGATCGTCAACCAAAGCCGATCCTCGTGGGTTTTCAGCGTGGTCATGAACGCGCATTTTTTGAGCAATTGATCCAGGTCGAAGGCCTTGGTCCGGTCAGAGCCGCCAAGGCCATGATCTTCTCCGTGTCCACCATCGCTCAGGCTATCGAGGCCGAGGACCTCCGGGTACTTCAGCGAATGCCCGGCATCGGCGCCCGCGCCGCGCAAAAAATGATCGCCACCCTCAAGGGCAAGGTAGTCGAGACCGCAATGCTCAGGGATGAAGGTTACGACGATGCACCGGCCAAGCCCGTCGTAGGAGGTGGAGGTGGCCGGGACGAGGCGATCGAAGTTCTGGTGAACCTTGGGTATCGACAGCCGGAGGCGGAGCGTGACGTGGATGAAGCGCTTCAGGCGAACCCGGAACTAGCCGATGCGCCGGAAGAGTTGATCCGAGAGATTTTTAAAGCGCAGGTGGTCGTTGGCTAGCGAGGCACCGGTACCAAAGTCGATACGAAACCTCCCCAATTCTCCAAAGAGGTAAGAAGCCCTGGCGAGAGAAAAGGTCACCCTTGGCGGTGACGACGGTAACGGCCCGGAGGATGAGGCCAAACAGGCTGCGGACGCCGAATTAAGGGGCGTGGCCGGGGAGAGAGCCGGGTCTGAAGATCAGGCGATTCTCCGGCTAAGGCCGCGCGATTTTGATGAGTATGTCGGCCAGCGCAACGTCATGCACAGCCTGAAAATCGCCGTTAAGGCGGCGATAAATCGGGGCGAACCGGTCGACCACGTTCTATTCCATGGACCTCCCGGACTGGGCAAAACGACGCTCGCCCACATCATCGCCCGTGAAATGAACGTTCGGCTGGAACACACGTCCGGTCCGGCGCTTGAGCGTCCGGCGGACATGGTGGGTCTTCTATCAAATCTTGAAGCAGGGGCCGTCCTGTTCATAGACGAGATCCACCGACTTTCCAGCGCAGTCGAAGAGTATTTGTACTCGGCGATGGAGGACTATCGAGTCGACTTCGTTACAGGAGCCGGCGCATATGCGAAGACGCTCAGCTTCCCGCTACAGCCGTTCACGCTGGTGGGAGCAACAACCCGTGCAGGTCTGCTGAGTTCTCCCTTAAGAGACCGCTTCGGCATGGTCTATCACATGGAGTACTACTCGGATGAAGAGTTGACCTCTGTGGTCAAACGGTCAGCCGGGATACTGGACGTTGAGGCGAACGAAGAGGGCGCAGCGGAGATCGCACGTCGTTCCCGTGGCACGCCCCGTGTGGCGAACCGGCTACTACGACGTGTTCGTGACTTTGCACAGGTGGAGGCGGATGGCCGACTTAATCGTGATGTTGCCGCCGCGGCGCTGGATATGGAGGGCGTCGATGAAATGGGGCTCGACCGGCTGGACCGGCTGTATCTGACAACCCTTGCGCACCAGTACCGTGGCGGACCGGCGGGCATCGCCGCAATAGCGGCGACGGTGAACGAGGAGACGCAAACGCTGGAGGACGTCGTAGAGCCGTTCCTCCTCA
>CAUZRH010000318.1:0-2641 GCA_963582115.1 Dehalococcoidia bacterium | reverse complement strand
AGTGCGGGGTCGCCACCGATGGCCACGGCCATCTCGAGCGGCCTGCCCTGTCGCTCAGCCTGCCAGTGATGTACACCGCCCCCACGTTGGATCTGGATGTGCATGCCGGTGGTCTGGCCGTCGTAGACCTGCATCCGGTACATGCCTATGTTGCGGATACCCGTCTCCTGGTCGACCGTGTGCACCAGCGGGAGCGTCACAAATCGGCCGCCATCGCCGGGCCAGCACTTGAGAATTGGCAATTTCCCGAGGTCCGGGTTTGAATCCACTATCTCCTGAACGGGCGCCTTGCGTGACTTGCCGGGGCGGAAGTTCATGAAGCGCTTCGCCATGCGCCGGTTACGCCATATGGCTTTGAAAGACGGCGGATTCATGTCCTGCATGAAGTGCAGAAGTCGTTCGCCCAACTCCTCAGGTTCCCCGCCAATAGCCATCGCCACACGCCTACGTGAGGCCAGCACGTTGATGGCGACCGGATAGTCCGATCCTTCAACGTTCTCAAACAGCAAGGCCGGTCCGCCTTCTAGCACGGAACGGGTCGCAATCTCGGTTATCTCAAGTTCAGGGCTTACGGGCACGGAAATTCGGTGAAGTTCGCCGTTCTGCTCCAGATATGCCAGGAAAGACTGCAGATCGGTAAATGCCATGTTTAGTCCTCGACCCCTTGCCAGCGCTGTAAAATGCTGGACTCAACGCCCAGCGTGTGGAGGACGCGTCCAGCGATCATGTCCACAAGATCCTGGACGCTCTCCGGGTGATGGTAGAAGCCGGGCATGGCGGGCATCACTATGGCGCCTGCCTCTGTGACGGCGATCATGTTACGAAGCTGTATGAGACCCAGCGGCGTCTCACGTGGCACAAGAATCAGCCTGCGTCGTTCTTTTAGCGCTACGTCGGCCGCACGTTCAAGCAGGTTGGATGACACTCCCGTGGCGATCCGCGCCAGCGAACCCATTGAGCACGGCAATACAGCCATACCGGCGACGTCGTACGAGCCACTTGCGATAGTTGCCGCCACGTCCTTGTTATCGAACAACTCGATCGAACCCGGGCCAGAGTCCAGATCAAAGCTCTCCATGAGGGTCGCGGTGTCGGACGCCGGTTCGCCTGATAGGGAGATACCCATCTCGACGTCGAACACGCGACGCCCGGCATCTGTCACGACGATCTTGGCGTCATGTCCAGCCTCTACCAGTCCCTGTATAACCCGACGCGTATACGGTGCGCCGCTGCCGCCTGAGATTCCTACAACGAAGTTCGCCATCAGTTCACCAACGTTCCGGCGATGACGAATCCAGCGAACACCACGGCGATAATGCCGTTCATGGTGAAGAAGGCGGCGCCCAGCTTTGAAAGGTCGGTCGGCGATAGCAGACGCTGCTCGTAGGTCAGCAATGCGGCCGCAGCGCCGACGCCGACGAAGTAGAGCGTATGAGCGTCCCACATCAACCCGGCAACCACGAGGAACACAACCGTCACGAGATGAAACGAACGGGATATCCAGAGTGCTGTCTTGATCCCGAATCGGGACGGAATCGAATTGAGACCCTGCGCACGGTCAACCTCCATGTCAGCCGTGGCGTAGAGGATGTCAAACCCTGCTACCCAGAACATTGCGCCTATGCCCAAACATGTCACGGCCCAGGTGAGCTCGCCGGTCATGGCGACCCACGTAGCGGGCGGGATCATGATGTAGACGGCCCCTAACGCCAGATGCGCCAGCCAGGTGAATCGCTTGGTGTACGGGTACAACACCAGGACGGCAATCACGATGGGACTCAGATACCAGGCAAGTCGATCAAGCTGCGACACGGCCAGCAGGAACGCCGCCAACGCAACGCCCATATAGACCCAGACCTGACGTGAAGAGATCAGTCCGGCCGGAATAGCGCGGGTTGCAGTCCGAGGGTTACGTGCATCAATCTCGGCGTCGATGACCCTGTTTGCGCCCATCCCGAATGTTCGTGCGCCGACCATTGCGATGGCCAGCCAGAGCAGCGGCTGCCAATCCGGTAGCCCGTCCGCGACCAGAAATCCCGTGGCCGCAGCAAACGGAAGTGCGAATACCGAGTGCTCGAACTTGATCGCCTCGGAGAAGAGCATGATCCGACCCCAGGCCGAAATCGCCGCCTGCGGTGTGGCGCTAGCCATTGTTAACCTCCCTCTCTACGTCCGTCGCTGTCGGCACTTCAAGTCCGCCCACCAGGATCGTCCGGAGTACCGGAAGCGCCTCGCCGGGGGTCGGCGTTCCGAGATACACCCAGTTCACGATGATTTCGTTAACGGCACCCAGCCAGGCCCGGGCGACGACTTCTGTATTTACCGGGGAGATTTCACCTGCTTCGACCGCCCGATCAAGCCCGTCCTGGATCACGGCGGCGAATTGCCCAAATATCTCGACCCGTTTTTTCTCAAACGCTGAGCCCATCGAGTAGCCCTGCACAAGAAGTACCTTTGCGAGTCGACGACGACGCCCAAGTCGGATCAGCACTTCGGATAGTGCTGCGTCTGCGCCGGTGAGAGGAGATTCACAGGCCGCCGCCGCCGCTTCTGCTCTGCGAGTAAGCCGACCGGCCAGGCGATCTATGACGGCGAAGAAAAGTTCTTCTTTGCTTGGGAAATGGAAATAGAAGCCGCCCTT
>CAUZRH010000317.1:0-2658 GCA_963582115.1 Dehalococcoidia bacterium | reverse complement strand
AGGCCAGTTCGCCAGTCAGGAATTGCAAAACGTGACCACCCTCGCCCAGGTACTCACCCCCAACGCTACGTCCGACAACGCCATCGTCATCCCTGAGGGGCCGACGCTCAACTACGCTGCTCTGTCCAATGAGATCGAGCGTGTAGCAGGCGTTCTGGCCGCAGCAGGCGTTGAGGCCGGCCGGCCGGTATCTATCGTCCTCGCCAACAACCTTGAGTTCATGATCACCTTCCTCGCGGTAACCCGGGCCGGGGCGATCGCAGCTCCGCTCAACTCCGCCTACACCGTGGACGAGTTCAAGTTCTTCATGGAAGACGCCGACGCACAGCTTGCGATCGTTCCGCCAGGCGACCACGCCGGGCGTGAGTCTGCCAATCAGCTTGGCATCCCGACGATGGACGCATCCTCTGTTGGTGCCCATGTAGTGATCGCAAAGAGCGGCAGCGAACTCAAGATCACGAAAGACGTCGCACCGCCGTCCCCGGACGACATAGCCCTGTTCCTGCACACGTCCGGCACAACGAACCGACCTAAGGGCGTGCCGCTAACGCACAAGAACCTCCTGACTTCCCTCGGCAACATCAAGGACACCTACGCCCTGACGCCCGACGACGTTGCGATGGTCGTGATGCCGCTCTTCCACGTACACGGCCTTATCGGCGTTGCGCTCTCCACCCTGTACTCCGGTGGATCGATGGTCATCCCGTCACGTTTCTCTGCCAGCACCTTCTGGCGCGACCAGGCGGCCACAAACGCCACCTGGTACTCGGCAGTTCCGACGATTCACCAGATCCTTCTGATGCGTGCCGAAGAAGACAACGCACCAAAAGAGAGTTTCCGATTGATCCGCTCTTGCAGTGCGGCGCTTGTCCCGTCCGTGTTCGAAGAGCTTGAAGCACGCTTCGGCGCACCGGTACTTGAGGCTTACGGCATGACCGAAGCCGCCCACCAGATGTCCTCCAATCTTCTGCCCCCGGGTGCTCGAGTCCCCGGCTCGGTCGGTATGGGTACAGGTGTCGATATCAGCATCATGGACGAGGCCGGCAAGATGGTCGCTCTCGGCGAACGTGCCGAGGTCGTCATCCGGGGTGAAAACGTCACCCACGGCTACAACAACAACCCGGAGGCCAACGCCGAGGCGTTCACCGATGGCTGGTTCCGAACCGGCGACCAGGGAATCATGGACGCCGATGGACGGCTCACCCTGACAGGCCGATTGAAGGAGCTGATCAACCGTGCCGGTGAGAAGATCTCCCCGCTCGAGGTTGACGCCCTTCTGCTCGACCACCCGGCTGTTGCCGAAGCGGTCTGCTTCGCCGTTCCGGACGTCAAGTACGGCGAGATCGTCCAAGCCGCGGTGGTGTTGAATGGCGACGCCGATGAGGCAACGATCCAGGCCTTCTGCCGGGAGCGCATGGCTGAGTTCAAAGTCCCGGAACGGATCTACATTGCAGACTCGCTTCCGAGAACGGCGACGGGCAAGATCCAGCGTCGACACGTCTCAGCGGCATTCGCCCCGCAGGACTAAGCGGTAGGGGGTTGCTAGCTCCCATTACCCGCCCTAACGACCATAAGTCTTGGCGTTTTACCGATGCCCGGTTACTACGACGCGACTAGAGCCGGACGATGTTTGTCCAACGACGCTGGCTACTCTTTCTGCTGACGGTCGGTATTCACTGTCTCTGTAGCATGCGGTGGCGGCTCGTCGGATTCGGAAGTCGATCCGACCGTCCTGGTCGGAGAGCTGGACGCATCGGGTACTGAACCGACTGGTGCGCAGCCGTCCCCGCCCCGTCGACCGGCGCCGATAGCAACTCTGACAGATCGAATGGTCAACCGGTTATGGACGCCACAGTCTCGATCTCAGGCGTTCACACGGCGACCGACTGGCTCGGAAAATTTACCGTTCAGAATCTGCCGGATGGCGAACAACTGGCGCATGTTTTCCCGTGATACCTCTTCTCCGCGCAGAACCAATAGCGCCATGCCCACGGTCAGATTATCCCGTAGTCCGGTGACCTCCGGGGTCATCAGTACTCCGGCGTCGTCGTCCGGATACAGGAGAAGATCGCCGATGGTTCGACGGTCCTCCATGCGCGCCAGTATCTGGCTTGCGACCGTCCAGTCGACCTGTCTCAGAATGTCGGCAGCAACCTCCGGCGGCGATGTGTCCAACACGGCGGCCATCCGATCTACGTCGATCGAGCTGGAGATCTCGGCGGCATCTTCCACGTCCAGATGCTCGATAATCTCGGCGATCGTTTCGGCGGGCAGTGCGACGAGTAGTGCCTGCTGTTCCGGCCCATCTAGCTCAACGACCAAGTCCGCCTGACCGGGCGCTCTGAGCTCTTCAAGCTCGGCCGCTGCTATGGCGGGTGCGCCGGCGTCCAGATGGGCCTCGATTGCGGCCTGAAGCTCTTCAATTGTCGCCGCCCGGGCAAAAATCGCGCAAGCCAGCCCTTAGCGGGCTATCGCTACCACCGGGGTGAGCATAACAAGCAGGTCCTTATCTTCGTCCACGACCCAGCCATACTCGCCATCGTGAGCGATGCCCGTTAGCCTACCGCCGACATCGTGGGTTGCGATGATCGCCCCGTCGCCGGAAATTCGGGTTACGCTGCCTGCGTCCGCCGACGCCACCCACAGTTCGCTACCACT
>CAUZRH010000316.1:0-2678 GCA_963582115.1 Dehalococcoidia bacterium | reverse complement strand
CGGATGTGGTCCATGTTGTCGCACGGGTCACAAAGCTCGCCGATCTTGAACTCAAGGCCGTTGCCGACCTTTAAAGTCTGACCTTCTTTGAGACCGAAGAGTGAAACGCCCTGGACGGTGATGTTCTCCCGAAGTTGGCCGGGATCGACCTCAAGCACCTCCATTACAGCCCGATCCATCATCAGGATCTGCCGGGTGCTTCCCACTTCAGCATGTCGGTCTCCAACAAGACCCTCGCCGGCCTTCACTTCTGCGCTGTCGACGACGTTCATCGGTTGTCGTCGTGCGACATTCAATCGGATATCGACGATCTTCCCTGTTGCTAAGTCGGTCAATGTGGGCCTCCAAGGGTGGGTATGCGGCAGCGTTTCACGTGTGCATGTGTGTTCTTAATTCTGAGGCTAGCAGCATCAGGCATATCGTCAACCGGTATACCGGGTGTCACGAACGAATCGTCACGACTTTCTCATCCTGTCGCAGTCACAACCTCACCGATACACTCGTTCCGTGACCCTGAAACGAATCGTCGCCGACCTCCATCTTCACTCTCGATTCTCAATGGCGACCAGCCGCGCCCTGACCTGACATCGCTATCAGACGCAGCGAAGCGCAAAGGCGTTCAGCTCCTATCGGCGGCCGATTTCACACATCCCGAGTGGCGACGCGAGCTAGAAGAGAATCTGGTCGATGATGGCTCGGGACTGCTCCAACTCAAAGGCGCGCCCAATTCAGATCCGAGATTCGTCTTCGGGACGGAGATCAGCTGCGTCTGGAGGGATCCGCCCATTACCGGTCGAGGTCCACGGGTCCACCTGCTGCTGTTCGCTCCCGATTTCGCAGCGGTTGACGCCCTGATCGAACGATTTGCGCCGCATGGTGCGCTTGCTTGCGATGGTCGCCCATTGCTGAAGCTATCGGCGCACGACGTCGCTGGTTTCGTACTGGACGCCGATCCACGTTGCGAGATCATTCCAGCGCACGTATGGACGCCCTGGTACGGCGTTTATGGCTCCAAATCCGGGTTCGACTCACTTGAGGAGGCATTTGGCGAGTACGCAAACAACATCCGTGCCATAGAAACGGGACTGTCCAGCGATCCGGAGTTGAACTGGGCTGTGCCGGAGCTGGACAGGCGGGCGCTCGTGTCGTTTTCGGACGCCCATTCGGTGGCGAACGTGGCTCGTGAGGTCACGGTGTTCGACATGGAGCCGACCTACGACGGACTACGGGAAGCAATCGCTACTCAATCCATCGCCGAAACGATCGAGTTTTCCCCGGAGAGCGGCGAGTACCACATGGACGGGCATAGAGCCTGCGGGATTCGACTCACGCCGGACGAGAGCGCGTCTCTGGGCGATGTATGCCCGGTATGCGGCAAAAAGCTGACCCTAGGCGTGCTCAACAGGATCGAGTCGCTTTCAGAGTCAAAGTCGGATATCGAGACGAGTCACGACGGCCTCGTTGCCGGGCCGATAAATCGACCCCCGTTTCGACGACTTGTTCTACTTCGAGATCTTGCAGCTGAGACGCTGGGTATCGGCAAGAACACAAAGACGGTGGCACGGGCGGTCGACAGGCTGATCGACCACTTCGGTTCCGAGCTAAACGTCCTAGTGAATGCAGGTCAACCTGAACTTGAGGACGCAACAACGCACAATTTAGCGGCTGCGATAGTGGCCGTGCGCAACGGCAAGTTAGAGATCGAGCCCGGCTACGACGGTGTATACGGGGTCGTAGCTCCGGAAATTGTTAGAGCAGCTGGCTGATACAACTGCACCTGTATACGGATTCGCTACTCCGCGAATTGCCCGCACCGATGTAGGATTACCGACGACATGGTCGGAACCCCCATCCTTCTCAACCCGATGGGAGTTCGTCCTTGAGGAGGCAAGTCATTGATCGAACTAACCGACGATATGAAGACCGCACTGGACAACGCACTCGCAGATAAAGTGCCGTGCATCCTCGCCACCGCTTCCGCCGACGGCATGCCGGGTATTGGCTACCGAGGCAGCGTGATGGCGTACGACGGCCAGACCCTGGCCTACTGGGAGCGCGTCAAGCGGGGCGGCCTCAGCAATATCCAGTCCAGCCCCTACGTGATCGTGATGTACCGAAACCCGGAGACACGACAGGCGTGGAAGTTCTTTGGGAAGGCCACCCTTCACGAGACCGGCGAGATACGTGAAGCCGTGAAAGCGCGGACGGTGCAGGCCGAGATCGATCGTGATCAGGACGGAAACGGCTTTGCGGTGGTCGTAGAACTCGAAAAAGTCGAGACGATGGCTGGTGAAGTTCTCCAGTCCAAAGACTGATCGCACCAAACATCTTGTCGTCAGACAGCGAGATCGTATTCCTGGGTACCGGCACGTCGGAAGGCGTGCCGCGCGTCAGCTGTCTGGCGCGCGAGCCACAGACCTGCAAGGTGTGCCCGGACGCGATCCTGCCGGGCTCGCACAATCGACGTCGAAATACCTCTCTGATGATTCGATACCAATCGCCGGAAGGAGAGCAGAAGAACGTCGTTATTGATGTCGGCAAGTTCTTCTATCACTCGGCGATCGAGTGGTTTCCGAAGGTCGGAGCTACCACGCTGGATGCTGTGATCCTCACGCACCAGCACGCAGACGCTGTTGGGGGTCTGGATGACCTGCGGGACTGGACTAATAACGTCCAGC
>CAUZRH010000315.1:0-2696 GCA_963582115.1 Dehalococcoidia bacterium | reverse complement strand
AACCCTGCAAAGGGCGTACCTGGAAATCACGATGGGAATCGGAGGATTGGCGATGGTCGCCGTGGGAGCCTGGCTTGTGTCAGAAGGACGTCTCGACGCTGGGCTGCTCCCGCTGGCGACGCTGCTGGCGATGGCGTCGTTTCTGCCTATCTCGGAAATCTCGCACACAGCCCGCCAACTTGCCGACACGCTGGGCGCAACGCGGCGTGTTTTCGCCGTGCACTCAGAGGTAGTGGAGGTTCAGGACGGGCCCGGAGTCGCCCCCTCAGGGCATCACAGGACCGGGTCGATCCCGGCATTGGCCATGGATGGGGTGACCTTCTCTTACGAGACTATGGACCACCCGGCGCTCGAAGATGTGTCGTTTGCGGTAGAACACGGCAAAACACTGGCGCTCGTCGGCCCGTCCGGTGCCGGTAAGACGACCGCAGCTCACCTGTTCCTGCGGTTCTGGGACGCCGATGGCGGCTCCGTTTGCATCGACGGTGCTGATCTCCGCGAGTACCGGCTGGACGATCTGAGGGACCGCGTGGCACTGGTGTCGCAAGACACATTCCTTTTCAACGCATCGCTCCGCCACAACGTCCAGATAGCGCGACCGAACGCCACGGAAGCCGAGTTAGCCGACGCCATCGAGAACGCTAGTCTCACGGGCTTTGTTGAGTCGCTGCCATACGGTATGGATACGGTTGTCGGCGAGCGCGGCACCCATCTGTCGGGCGGTCAGCGACAACGAGTGGCTATCGCCCGGGCCTTTCTAAAGGACGCTCCTATCCTGATCCTAGACGAAGCAACTTCCCACCTTGATGCACTGAATGAACGAGCAGTCAGGACGGCGCTGGATACCCTCAAGAGCGACAGAACGACGCTCGTGATTGCGCATCGGTTGTCGACGGTCAGAGAGGCCGACACGATCGTGGTGATGGCAGACGGTCGCGTCGCAGAGACGGGCAGCCATGACGAATTGATGCGTAGCAGCGGTCTGTACGCGCAACTGGTGGCGACGCAGTTGGGCGCAGGGGTTGCGGCCGGGGATTAGGGGCATTGTCACATGAGAGTCGTGGGCGTGTTGCCATACGCCCCTACGGCGTTCCCGTGGGTCGTCTCAATTGCGTGTGAGCGACGTACGACATAACGCAGTCCACACTGAGGCACAACACAGCCCAGCCTGAGGCTCTCGAAGGGTCGGCGGGTCGTTCGATGACGCGCCGAAACCGCGTCATCGAACGTCTGGTGTGCGTGCAATTACCGGCCCGTAGAAGGAAACCCGGGAGAGCCTTTACTTCGGCTCAGTATGACAATATTTTGTTTGCTGAGCGCTCCGAAGTCCGAGGGTTGAAGAACAGTCAACCCGTGGGCGGAGCAAGCCACGCCTATACAACGAAAAGACCGCCATGCCTGATTACTCAAGAATGACGGTCTTGCAAATGCTTACGCGCTAGCAAACGTCAAGGACAAAGGTCCCGCCAGGATAGGGTTCAGGGGCACCTGCCTGCCTAGGCTAGTGGGCTGCCTGCGCTCCAGTTCCACTGGTCCGGCGGCCACACGTTCTTGCCGCGGATTCCGGCGGGTCGGTCGCCGTCGTACCAGTCGGCCACGGTGTCACGCCACTTTGCGATGTGTGGCGTTGTGGTGTGGAACTGGAAGGCCTCCGGGTTTACGTAGACCTCGTACAGCCACAGCTTCGTCGGGTCGCTGATTTCCTGGTAGACATCGAATCGCAGGCAACCGGGTTCCAGGTTGGTCGATCCAACACCGTCCAGCTTTACGGCCTCGATGAAGTCGTCAACACGGTCTGCCTGGACCGGCAACTGGGCGTGGATGATGAACAGGTTTTCGGAGGAGAAACCCTCGTTAACGCCGTCACGTCGTGCGTTCCAGCTTGCGAGGTCTCCAGGGAAGATGTTTCGGCAGCGACCGACCGTTACAGGTCCGTCGATCATGTCCTTCGTGGCGTCGCGCCAGGCGGTCATGTGTGTTGCCTTGACGTGGACTTCGTCGATCGCCGCGTCGTCGTCGTAGACCTCGGTAAAGGCGATGCGGTTTGGGTCTTCCCGGTCCTGGATGATGTCGAACCGGTAGCATCCGGCTTCGGTCAGGACGGAGCCCAGGCCATCACCCTTGGCGGCCTCAAGGAAGGCGTCAGCCATCCCATCTTTGATCGTGAACTGAACCATCAAGATGCGCATTCGGCTTCCTTTGATACGAACCTGTGTTGCTTGATCTCAAGGCCCGCGAGTGCGGTCCCATTGCGGGCCCCGGATATATCTAGAATTATAAATAGAGGATGGGGTGCGGCGAGAGTATATCTGGAACCGTCCTGTTAGGGCCGATTTCACGAAGCGGCAGGTGCGACTAGAGGTTGAAGGCAGGGCGTAGATCTGGCGGGTTCGTCCCGGCACCCAGCCCATCCTGCCAGTGGATCGAATTAGCCGAGCGGTTTGTTGCCGGTTGGATGCGCGATACGCACCTGTATTGAGGTTTTCGAAGTACGAGCGCGGGCGGGGCAAGTACCGCCCCTACGTGGTTGTAGCCGATAACCATTGTTTTTGCATGAGAGTCGTAAGGGCGGATAGACATTCGCCCTTACGGTGTTGCAGCACAACGCCAGAGATCGCGAACTAGAACGTCAAGCAAGAACAGACGCCCCGCGAGGATAAGGCGCAGAGACACCTGCCCTGCTACACGATTTGGTG
>CAUZRH010000314.1:0-2717 GCA_963582115.1 Dehalococcoidia bacterium | reverse complement strand
TGATAGCCCGTTACCAAACTCCGCACCGGCGGTGCGTATAGCCTCTACCTGATTCTGGAACCAGGAGTCGGCCAGCGTGATGTTGATAAATCCGGGGCCAGCGACCTCCACCTTCTCAATGTCCTCGCGCTCCGGGAAGGCCGCTACGATCGCTGCGGCGATGGCGGGTGGCGCCATTTTCATGGTGCGCGCAAGCCTGAGCGGGAGGTTGGTCGCAAAATCACCATGCCCGTCATCCCGGGGCTGCTCGATGGTGATCTCGGACGCACCCGCTGCGGGGAGGGCCCCGGCGGTTTGCGCTACTGATAGGGCTTCTGCGACTGCGTCGCGAAGCTGGACGGTGATTCGCATTAGACCGGAAATCGTAGCACGCCCGCCCCCTATCTCGGCTAGTTAATTGCGCTGCAAGATGGGGCAGAACTACGCAATCGCTCCAGATTACGGAGTGGAGCCAGATCGGTATCCTGTGCCGATGTTCAAACCGTCGATTGATATTGTTCAGGTCCGAGACGTCCTGAGTACACATTTCATCTCGCCTATCGAAGACCTCGAACCTATCGACGTTGGGCAGATGGCTCGAGTTTTTTCGTTCGCTGTTGACGGCGGTAACTATGTGGCGCGGTTCGCTACAGAACGCACCGCGGAATCGATCGAAAAAGACCGCTTCGTTTCCAAACGGTTGGCCTCGACCAGCGTCCCGGTCCCGCCAATCATCCACAGCGGATCGTCCGCTGGCCTCTTCTATGAAGTTGCGCCGCGTACCAACGGTGCTCCCCTGCTAGCTCTTCACGGCGAGGACAACTGGCCCGTCGTGACCTCATTGATCGAAACGTTGGACTCCATCCACCAGCACGATGTGAGCGACACGACCGGATTCGGGGTGTTTGACGGCGAGGGGCACGGCGGGTTCCCGGGATGGCAGGACTTTCTTCTGGACGTAGAGCGAGAAGGAGGAGAGGGCAGATTTAAAGGCGCCTGCATCACGTCTTTGAAGACACATTCATGGACCGCGAGTTCTTCGATCAAACGTACAACCGCATGATCGACCTCTTTCCCTTCTGCCAGGATCAGCGATATCTGGTCCATGCAGATTACGCGTTCGGAAATATCATCGTCCATAAAGGGAAAGTGACGGCGGTTCTGGACTGGGCGAACGCGATGTACGGTGATTTCCTATACGACGTCGCATGGATGGACCTAAGATCGCCTGAGCAGGACTATCGAATCCTGTTCAAGAGGTACTACGAAGATAAGGGCACGACTATCAAGGATTATGAGGAGCGTTTGCTCTGTTACGAGTACTACGTCAGTCTTGAACCACAGGTCTGGTACGGCCTGACAAACAATCCCGCGGATTACGCCTGGATGCGAGAGCGTAGCCTTCAAATAACGGAGCGGGGAATTACAAGAGCGTAGTACGAAGCAGCCTCCCGTGAGCACAAACGAATCAGAGTTAGAAGACCTACGGGCATTTGTTGCAACCACGCTTGGCAGCGATCTGAAGAATCGCGTTTTGTCAGGGCTATGGACGGACGCCGACCAATGCAGAATGGCGCCTGGCAGATCAGATCACTCTCATCACCTGCGCTGGCGGCGTCGGATGGGCGATCTCCGACGGCGACGAATGGTTTGAGCAGTTCAACCGAAGAACGATAAAACGCATGAAGGAAGTTCTCTAAATGAGCAACCAGACCGGAACAATCCTGGCCGTAAGCACCAGCGCCAGCCACACGATGACGAAGCCGAATCAGTCAAGCATCCGTGTGATCAAGGGACTCGGCGTGGAAGGTGATGCCCATCAGGGTGTGACCGTCAAACACCGCTCCCGCGTTCGTCGTAATCCTGATCAGCCCAATCTCAGGCAGGTTCACCTTATTCACGGCGAGTTACTGGACCAACTGCGTGCAGGTGGGCTTGAGGTAGAGCCCGGGCAGATGGGTGAGAACGTCACGACACGTGGCATTGATCTGCTGGGACTGCCGCTCGGCACATGCCTCCATCTTGGGGCGGACGTGGTCGTGGAAGTCACCGGATTACGAAACCCATGTGCGCAGCTTGATGGCATACAGCCCAATCTGATGGCGGCCGTGATCGACAAGGACGAGAACGGCCAGCCGGTATTCAAGGCAGGCGTCATGTCGATAGCTGTATCTGGCGGAGAGATTCGTCCGGGCGACCAGATCAGCGTCATCTTACCCATGGAACCTCACGTTCCGCTGGAACAGGTCTGAGCGGCGGACGCTCAAGGCTCTCCCGCGTCATGCCTATAATGCCGCCCTCTGCTGTGCCGAATTACGGCCTTTCCTGATCCAAACCCGGCAACCCCATGGAGTGAACCGATGCCCACGTTCCACGGAAATTCAAGCATCAACGATCGACAACGCGACGCCGCCCGGGCCGGGGTGGATCTCCGTGAAGAACGCGTCGCAGAGCTGATGGGTCGTTTTGACGATGTCGAAGCCAACATGGCGGCTATCCGCGCCATCGGCGTCGACGCTTTCGAGCCGCACGCCGTGTTCGCCCCAAAAACGAACATCCAGGACTAATCTTGCCCAGCGTGAGAACCGCTGGATCCAGCCCATGACAGAGATTCGCGTAGATAAAGAAACCGCCCAGGAGCATTCAACTTGCCGGAAATCGATCTCAGCTACGCCTCTATAGATGAACTCGCACCGCGCATCCGATCTGGAGAGTTGTCTCCGGTCGAACTTACGCAG
>CAUZRH010000313.1:0-2719 GCA_963582115.1 Dehalococcoidia bacterium | reverse complement strand
TCTTCATGCGCAGGCCAGCCTGCTGCACTACCTGTTTTCGGGAGCCTGATACCTGTGGCCCTGCCGGTAATCGCCATAGTCGGCCGACCAAACGTCGGCAAATCCACCCTGTTTAACCGACTCGCCGGAGAACGAATCGCGGTCGTGAGCGACATCGCAGGAACAACCCGCGACCGCGTTTCGGCAGACGCGAAATGGCTCGATCAGCGCTACATCCTTGTGGACACGGCGGGCATTGAAGGCAACAGCGAAGACATCTTCTGGCCGGACATGCAATCCCAGGTCCTCAAAGCACTCGACGACGCCGACGCCCTGATCTTTGTCACCGACACGCACCAGGGCCTGACGCCCGCAGACCGGGACGCCGCAAACCTGATACGTCGATATCACAAGCCCGTAACCCTCGCCGCCAACAAAGCGGACAACATGGCGCGAGAGCAGGACGCGGTCGAGGCTTACGAACTGGATCTTGGCGATCCGATACCCATTAGCGCCTATCACAACATCGGCATAGGCGATCTCATGAGTGCCGTCATGGACACGGTGGTCACGCAGCAAGAAGAGGAACGGGAACGCGACGTTCGCATCTCCATTGTGGGCCGACCGAACGTGGGCAAATCCGCGCTCCTTAACGCCCTGACCGGCGAAGAGCGCGCACTTGTGAGCGATATTCCGGGCACGACACGAGATTCTGTCGACAGCCGGTATCACTACGTCGATAAAGACACAGGGGACGAATCTGACTTGGTGTTCATCGACACCGCAGGCCTTCGACGACGCGGTTCAATCGACCAGGGTATCGAGAAGTACAGCTCACTTCGATCCATCCAGGCGATTGAAAGATCACATATCTCACTCATAGTCCTGGACGCCAACGAGTTCGTGACCGCACAGGACCTGCACGTGGGCGGATTCGCTTCAGAGGCGTCGCGCGGACTGGTCGTGGTCGTCAACAAATGGGACCTTGCACGGGGTCTCGCACTCAATCAGGAAGAGGCCGCAGAGCAGATCAGGGATCGCTTCAAGTTTCTTCCCAACTCGAAAATAGTGTTCACATCTGCCCTGACCGGACGGGGATTGGACCGTCTCCTGAAGGCAACGGTCGCAACCCATGCAGAATGGACGAAACAGATAGGGGCCGGTGAACTGACCCGTGTCGTTATCGACGCTCTCGGCACACACCCGCCGCCCCGGGGGGGATATCGGCGGGTACGATTGCGCAAAGTTGCCCAGACTCGAACAGGCCCTCCTACGTTCACATTCCACATGGCGAACCCGGACTTAATACACTTCTCGTATCGTCGTTATCTCGACAACCGCCTTCGGGACGCCTTCGGATTCGATGGCAGCCCGCTCCGGTTGAGGTTCGTAGGGGGAGCTTGATGGAACCCGTGCTTTTCGCGGGATCCCTGGTCATCGCCTATCTTCTGGGCGCGCTTCCGACCGGTCTCGCGGTCGGCAAGTTGGTCCGCGGCGTGGACATACGTCGTTACGGAAGCGGCAGCACAGGTTCCACTAACGTCTACAGGACGCTTGGACGTATCCCAGCAGGGAGCGTGGTGGGGCTTGATATCATCAAAGGTGCGCTAGCCGTCGGGATCGCATGGGCCGCCACAGGCGGCGACGAGTATGCGCACGCTCTGGCTGGAGCATCAGTCGTCATCGGTCACAGTTGGCCGATCTTCTCCGGCTTTAAGGGCGGCAAGGGTGTTATGACAGGTTGGGGTGCGATGATCGCCCTCTCACCGATCGCAGCCGCCATCACGGCTCTTGGATGGATCATCGTCACGGTCACTCGATACGTCTCCATCGGATCGCTGTTCGGCACCACGCTCGGCTGTACAACGATTATCGTGCTTGCCGTCACCGGAATAGCGCCGACCGAGTACATCATCTTTTCCCTGATAGCGGCGGTCGTAATCTTCATCCGGCACTATGACAACATCTCTCGCTTGATGACGGGAGAAGAGAAACCGGTGACGGAATCGGGTCGACCCACCCGCGCCCGGACCCGACAGAACTAGGGGTCTTCAAATGGCGAATGTGGGCATCGTAGGAACCACCAGCTGGGGCACCACCCTCGCCATCATGCTGGCCCGGTTCGGACACGACGTCACGATGTGGGCACGAACCCATGACGACGCCGAACTGCTACAGGAGGCACGCCGAAACGATCGATTCCTACCCGGCGTTGACTTCCCCGACGGCCTGATCGTAACAGCGAACACGGACGAAGCGTTCGGTAGTGCCGAACTGGTTTTGCTGGCCGTACCGTCGTCGTCAGTTACGCAAAATGCCACGACGATTGCCGCATCGGTCCCGGCGCATGCCATCGTCATTAGCGCTACTAAAGGTATCGACACGCACACAGGAAAACGGATGTCTCAACTGGCAGGAGACGCCCTTGGCCGGCACGACGTCGGCGCGCTGTCCGGCCCCAACCTTGCGCTGGAAATCGTGGAGGGCAACCCGGCCACAACCACCCTGGCACACATCGATGCATCATCCGCAGAAACTGCACAGGCCCTCCTCAACTCTCGTGTATTCCGGGTCTACACAAGCTCCGATCTAATTGGAGTAGAGCTGGGCGGTGCGCTCAAAAACATCATCGCCATCGGTGCGGGGTTCATCGATGGACACGGACTTGGCAACAACTCCAAATCGGCCTTCGTGACCCGGGGCCTGGCGGAGATCACACGCCTCGGTGTGGCGATGGGAG
>CAUZRH010000312.1:0-2721 GCA_963582115.1 Dehalococcoidia bacterium | reverse complement strand
AAATCACGTATTTGGCGTTAGGAAAAGTCGCTCGCGGTGTGTCTCCATCGTACGAAACGTTCCATCCGACGTGGTCGCCGTGCGGGTGTGTCGTCACCACTACCGTTACATCACCCGGCTCCACGCCGTTGGCCGCCAGTTCTGCCAGCAGCTTCCCGGGAGCGTCACCCGGGTTCATGGCTGTGTCAACCAGAACTATCGGACCCTCGCCGTTTGTGGCTCTGATCAGGAACGAGCAGTACTGCGTCTGCCACAAGCCGTCCACGAGTGCGGAGTCCTGGTATGGGCCCCATGCTTCGACGGCCACGTCCGGCCAGATTGCCGAGACATCACGCGGCGGCGGGACCAGATCAACGAGAGCCGTGACCTGCATGTTTCCTATCGTTACGCTCGTAGACATATCTACCCCATTAAAACAGTTAAACGTCGGGACTTCCTGTTTTTCCTTGAGTGCCCGAAATACCCGCAACCGTTCAAGGCACGCCAGAAATCGCCAACCGGCTGGCCCAAATTCGGGTAATTTACCGGTACATTGCCAGTACTTATCGAGTTAGCCGGGGCATCGTACACCCCCACAGGTTTTCAGTCCGAACGGATCAAGGTCCCCAAATAGTCCGCAGGTACTTGCCTCGCGCTCCATTAACCTTCACCCTATGGTGACCTCGCGCTGGTTCGGGTCGTGTCTGACATCGTGAGATGTGGATCGGTCCGGTTTTACCGCGTCGGGTTTCCCGCTTACATAGCGACAGACAGACCTGTCGCAACTCAGATCAGGCACCCAAAAGTCCGGTACACATCCGGTACATCAGGAGAGAGTGAATGCCAGGGACGAACGGCAATTCAAGTGTCACCGTAAAGACGACGACGCTTTCACGTTCCGCAATGTCAAACGTCATCGACCTTCCCGATTTCGATCGCCAACGTCTTGAAGACGTGGGCTTCCTTACGGCGATGACGCTGACCATCATGTGCAACTACGCCCAGACCGGCCATTTTGGCGGTCCGCTGGCGTATACGCCACTGACGGTGGCTTCCCACTTCATAGGCCCGGAACTCGGCGGACTCCGATACGACTACCGTCGTCCCAAGCACCCGTTCTCTGACCGGTTCATGTTGGCCGGCGGACACAACGCACCGGTGACTTATGCGATGTGGATGATCCAGGGTCAGGCGCTTGCACGAAAGCACGCCGAAACAGGCGACAGCCGCTACCACGCAGACCCCAATGTAGCGATGCTTCCTATCGACGCTCTTGGTTTCCGTCGGGGTGCCGGTGCGCTCAGCACGCTCCTCAATGACTACAACCTTGAAGATCACCCGATCATGGCGCAGGCCGGTATTCGCGGAATCCGCGCCCTCTCCGGCCACTCAGAGACGACCGACCTCACAAACGACGTAAACGGCGGACCGTCCGGAGTTGGCGTTGCGAGCATGGCCGGTAAGGCTGCGTTCTGGGACATGGTCGGCGCTCCTGAATCTCTCAAGATCATGGCGCTGGAAGGCGAGTTTGCACTCACCTCCGGCCACTCACAGGAACTAAAGACCCAGGCGGTAGCGCAGCAGGTCGGCAAGCGATTGCGCCTCATGCTGTCCTACAACAACGCAGGGATCGACGATGAACTGGTTGGCAGCGTCATCAAGTCGAAGTACGACGGATACCGCATCGAGGACCAGTGGGCCTCGTACGGTTGGAACGTCCTGTCGGTAGATGACGCCAACGACTACAACCAGGTGGTAGGCGCTCTCAAGGCCATGGAAGACTCGGACCCGGCCGACGATCGACCGATGATCCTCATCGGCCCGACCACAAAGGGCTGGTGGCCGACCGCCAAAGACGGCGTCATCGGAGGCGCGAACCAGGTGGTCGACCACGCGAGTCACCCCTGGGCCTTCCCGATGAACGGTGATTACTTCCAGGCACTTGCTTCAACGTTCGAAGAGAGGTTCGGCGTCGAGTTCAAGGGCATTCGCGACGGCGCAGTAAGCGACGAGCGCGAGCGGTTGATCCAGCTCAAGACCAACATGGACGTGGCGATGTCTGTGATGGATAAGGACGGACTTGGCGACTGGATTGCCGAGCGACTGGTCGAGATCGGCGAGACCGTCGACGACGACATGCCGATGAAGTTGAACAACAAGATCGATGCCTTCCAGGACGAGCGGCTTTCCGTCGCCCGCCTTCCGCGGGAAGCCCAGACGGTCGAGGCGACCAACCCCTTCTCCGGCGAGAAGAAAGAGGTCTCAATCAAGCTCTACGAGGAGCCCGGCAATGTCCGTGGCACCCGCCGAGCGATCTCCGAGATCATCAAGTGGATGAACTACGTGACCGAAAACCGGTTTATCATCGCAGCGGCCGACTTGGCCGAGTCGATCAACGTAGAAGGTGGGTCGATCTGGGGTCACTTTGACCCGGTCACCAACCCCGCAGGTACGCGCCTCAAGGCCGCCATTCAGGAAGCCGGAAACGCGGCGACGGCCATCGGCATAATCAGCCAGTCAGCATCGCTTGACCCTAAGGTTCACGCCGGAATGTGGGCGATCAGTGGAACATACGGCGCTTTCACGCCGCTCATGTACCTTCCGGCCCGTGTCTGGAGCCAGCAGAATCAGGACAGCCCGTTCCGGGTTGGCGTTCTGAACATCCTGGCCGGTCACTCCGGCCCTGAGACTGCTGCGGACGCACGCACGCACTTCGGTATCTTCTCGCCGCAGGTGTGGAAC
>CAUZRH010000311.1:0-2724 GCA_963582115.1 Dehalococcoidia bacterium | reverse complement strand
GCTTCCAGTTGCTCGATGGCGTCGTCCGGCGTGCCGATGATCCAGCGTCTTCGTTTGGCGACGAATGCCGGTGTGATGTCTTCACTCCGCTGATCCGGGGACTCTTCCCAGCCTCCACGGGTGTTGATGGTGAAGAAGTAGTCGTGCACGTCACGCTGTATCGAATCCTCGACGTCCGCCCACGCCTGCTCGCGCGTGTCCGCCAGATAGATGTATGTGGCGATACGCGTGTCTTCGCGTTCGACGGTATACCCGTGTTCTTCGGCCGCAGCCTTCAGGCGCGGGTAGTGCTCACGGAATGGGAGCGCCGGCGGTGGGGCCTGAGCTGAGGGCGAGAAGATCATCATTCCGTACTTGCCGGCAAGGTCTATGGAACCTGTACTTCCAGAGGTCGCCATCGCCAGCTTGAGACGGGGCTGCTGGTACGACCTCAACTGAATGGCCATGCCACGAAGATTCCAGAATTTGCCCTCGTAATCGATCGGGTCGGGTGACTCCAGGAGCTTGACGATGATGTCCAACGACTCCTCTAGCATCGGCCGGAGTCGGGTCGCCGGGATGTTGAACAGCTTGGCGTCCGGGGGAAGACCGCATGGTCCCAACCCTAGAATCACGCGCCCCTTGGACAGGTGATCAAGGAAAGCGAACCGTTCTGCCAGGTCAAACGGGTGGTGGAATGGAGCGCTAACAACTGCGGTGCCCAGCTTAATGACACTGGTCAACCCGCTTGCCTTGGCAAGAAACATGTCCGGGGCCGGGATGTTCTCCCAGGCCGCCGTGTGATGCTCGCCCACAAAGAACTCGTCATACCCGAGCTGCTCCGCGTACTGGAGAAGATCCAGATCGCGATCAAACGCAAGCGCGGGGGCTTCTGTCGGTAGATGGAGCGGCATCATAAAAAATGCGAACTTCAAGGCTCCGGTTCCTTCCATAAGTGATTTACGTTCTTGAGATGCAGCGCACTCGCTGACGGAGGCGAAGCCTAGCACCACAAATCGTCCGCGGGAAGCTAAACGGAACCGTGTGCATTGGTCGTAACGCGTCGCGGGCGCGGCGTGCGCTCTGAGGCGACGAATCAATAGCATCAGCGTCAGGTGAGTGCGCTCCCTCTCTTGGATATCGGATTGGATATCGGAAATCTGGGGATCGCTTGAAGACCTCTACTGGGAAGAGGCCACTTAACCTCGCCAAAGACTCGCCTCAGGCAACTCGCATCAATGAATCAGCCCACAGACATAACTTCCATAACATCTGGCGGTCTCTTCACAAGACCCGCCCTCCATGCACCGCTCGCCAAGTTGATCGTCTCGGCGTCGGTGATTGACGACGAGGCTCTGATCCTGTTCCCGAGCAAAGCCCTGCTATTTGGTTATTACATCGCCTGGTTCGGTGCGCTTCTAGCCGTCATCGGAGAGGCATCACTGGTTATGCGCCTGACCAGGCGCGTCCGTTCCGACGACTCTGCGAATAACGCGGCGTCGGACTAATTGGGAGTGCATTTGATGAGACAATCCGTGTTCTCGCTTCGGCCAAACCACTTGGTATCCCGAGTGCTACTGGCATCTATTGCCGGAGCTGCGCTTTCGCTGGCGATGGTCGGCTGCTCAACTGATAGTACGAGCAGCGACATCGTTTTCACGTCCGAACGCGATAGTGACAACCCCGATATATACACCGTCGCCAGTGGAGGCGGTGAAGTACAGCGACTTACCAACACGTCCGCCACCGAGAAGGACCCGAAGTGGTCCCCGGCACGGGACAAGATCGCCTTTCTCTCAGATCGCGGTGACGATTTTGAGTTGTACATCATGGATGCCGAGGGCGACTCTGAGCAGGTCGCGGGCGGTGGAGATGGTGAGCGGAAGGACTTCGCATGGGGGCCGAATGGCAACCGGATCGCATTCGTCTCTGACCATGAGGGCAAGGACTTTATCTACGTGAAGGACCTGTTGCTCAACCAGCAGTTCCGGCTATCGACCATCGACGCCTCACAGTCGCTTGGAAGCTGGTCCCCAGATGGCGAATGGATCGTCTTCTCTGTCCTCAGCGGCGATCGTCAGGGCATCCACCGCAAGAACCCGGGCGGAGTTGACGAGGTCCAACTGACCGAGAACGCGGACTCTGATCCCATCTACTCCCCTGACGGCAAGCTGATCGCATTCATCTCAACGCGTGACTCCGATGCTACCGAGATTTACGTCATGTCCGACGAGGGTCAGGAGGAGAGGAACCTCTCCAGAAAGTCTGGAGCTGATTTCGACTTCGCCTGGTCTCCAGATAGCAAGAATCTTGTGTTTGTCTCGGAGCGCGAGGGTGAAGGTGTGCCTGAGATTTTCTTGATATCAACCGGCGGGGACGATCCCGTGAGACTGACGACGAATAACTCTCAGGAGCAGTCGCCGCGTTTCTCTCCGAACGGAAACAGAATCATCTTCGTATCTGACAGCGACGGTGATTCCGACATCTTCTCCATGCGACGTGATGGCACGGCGCAAGAGCGAATTACAGCTACGAACGCAGACGACGAATCGCCGGACTGGTAGCGCCTGTAGAGCCCCCTCACCTTTGAATCATTTGGCCCTCTCCCGCGGAAGGGAGAGAGGGCACGTTCTTGAGCGATACGTGCCTGGAATGGCGGAGCCTACTTCGCCCCTACACGCGTCAATAATTCGTTCCAACTACCGAATGTCATCCTGAACTCGATTCAGGATCCGGTCATCGAAT
>CAUZRH010000310.1:0-2748 GCA_963582115.1 Dehalococcoidia bacterium | reverse complement strand
GATTGATCTTCGCCACGCCTGATATACGCAGCAACACGCTGCTTTAACAGCAGTCGTTGGGTCGATAAATGGCGAGTTATCGGCGCTCGTCAAAAACAACGCAGCGAACAGATACCCGGGAGATCCTTGGCCTGCGGACTCAGGACGACAGGTTGGCTGCCCCATCATTCGGACGTGATCCTGATACAGGTCACGTCCGAATGATCTACGTCGTCGCCAATCCCACGACCGCCTGAGCCACCTCATCCGGAGAACCGAACGGGAGCACCCTCAGCGTCACCTGCCGTGATGCGGCCAGCGCCGTCATGGGCGATATCGCTGTCTTTACCGAAGACGGCACGCCCGGCTCGTCAAAACTGTTCAGGGCGACCGTAACGTCATCATCTACCGCCACGCCAACGACAAGCCCGCCAGTCTTCTGAATGCTCATAAACGGCAACACTTCGTCGGCAGTTAGAGCCTGCGCACGAATGTTGACGCCTACAGCCTGTAATCGCTCGCCCGCGGTTGCCGCCTCAATCTCATCCGGCCAAGCGGTCTGTTCCGCGTTAACCAGCACGTCCACCCTGCCCACCTGATCCTTCACCCACAGCAGCACCTGCCGCACAGAAGAACGATCCGTGACATCCATGTGTGCCAGCAGGCAGCCCGAGCCTATCGTCTGGATGTTTACGTAGACCTCGTGGGCCGATTCCCGGTCATCGGAATACGTAATCGCCACGGTCTTTGCTCCGGCCTTTGCCAGCGCCTCAGCCACGGCCCGTCCCCGCTCTTGCCCGCCGCCGGTAACAAGGCAAACCTTGTCCGCTATCGGAACCTCAATGTGGTGGCTCTGGTCCGGGTCGTTATCCCCGGATTCATTGTTTGCGGATTCGTTACTAGGTGTAATCAATGATCGCCCGGCCTGTTATCAGGCCCGCCTGCAAATCATCACAGGCCTGGTTAACTTCTTCGAGTCGGTAACGTCGCGTCACCATCTCGTCCAGTTTGAGCTTCCCCTCTTCGTACCACCGCAGGTACATCGGAAAATCCTGCTCAGGGCGGGTTGCGCCAAGGCTGCCTCGGTACTGGCGTTGCCCGCCAAAAAACAGCCGTGGGTTGACCGTCATCTGCTCTCCGGGGACACCTATAAGAACGGCCATACCGCCGTGATTGTCTGCCCCGGATCCCCCACCGCGAGTCATCGGGAGTATCTGCTCGTTTGTGATCTGGAGGCCGATGGCATCAAATGCGTAATCAACGCCTCCCCCTGAGATCTCCTGAACAGCCTCGACAGCGTCTACATCTGATGCGTTGACCGTGTGTGTCGCACCCATGCGACGTGCGTACTCCAGTTTTTCATCGTCGAGGTCTATCGCAATTATCGGATAGGCCAGAAGAAGATTGGCCATTTGCACGGCGGATATTCCGACACCCCCGACGCCTATTATGGCGACCGAATCATTTGGTCGTACCTGGGCGGTGTGTAGTACGGCACCTGCGCCCGTAAGGACGGCGCAACCGACGATGGATGCGAGATCGCTCGGAGCAGATTTCGGAATCGGGACCACAAGTTGTTCGGACGTCAGAACGTCCTGTCCCCACGTGTACACAGGACCGGCCACCGGCTCTTCCCGGTACGTGATGCCTGTCGGAGCACCCGGATGGCGCCCACGTACCGGCGTCCGTGGAACCCAGGTGACGATGGCGTGATCGCCCTCCTTCAGGTGTGTCACGTCGCTGCCGACATGCGTCACAACTCCGGCGCCTTCGTGGCCAAGGCTCAGCGGGGTTTCAGAGTCAGGGTTCCGCATCTGGTGCAACTGGGAATGACAGATACCAGACGAAAACAGCTTGACGATGACCTGATCCGGTCGTGGGTCAGGGATCTCAACCTCATCGACGGCGAGTGGAGCGCCGTGCTGCGTGTGAATTGCGGCGACTGATTTCATGCGAGATGGCTCCTTACTGCCCGGAAACTATCGCAGAAGTTAACTACCGGCAGATGGCAAGCACGTCATATTCACGATGGTCGAAAGAGTCTAGCAGCGAATCCGGCCACAAACGTGATCCGAATCGCGCGCCATAGTGATTTCGATTCATGCCGATCTCATGTGTGAGGAATACGTTGGAATGAAGACGGAACGGCAACCCTCAGAAAAACAAGCCCAGTGAGACAGGAGGATGCGTCATGTTCAAGAGGATACTCACACCTTTAGACGGCTCGGAGGCGTCCGAAAGCATCCTGAAATGGGTAGTAACCCTCTCAGTCCAAATGGGTGCCGAACTGGTTCTGACGATGCAGTCGGATCCAAGTCCGTCCCCACGGTGACGTCCGGTGCTGGACAAGTTGAATCAGTCTTGAGCCATCTTGCTGAGACGTCGAATTGATGACCGGGCGAGAGACTAAGCTAAGCACGGAAGATGATCTCTTCAGGACTGTTAATCGATACCTTGAGTCGGTCTAGGTGCGTCTCGTCCCAGACTCTTTGACCACGAAGTTTCACGTCACATCGGGAAGTCCGGAAGAGGAAATCATCGCCGCCGCAATCGCCATCGATGCAGACCTGATCGCTATGGCGACTCACAGGGCGTCGTGGATCGCCCGTGGCGTGCTGGGAAGCGTCGCCGACCGAGTTGTGCACTCTTCCCCGGTATCGGTCCTCCTGTTGTGTCCGGGCGATAAAGATGCCCTGGTGTCTGGGCCGCTAAACATCAAGAACGTAATCGTGCCGCTTGATGTATCGCCATTATCTGAAGCAGCTGTAG
>CAUZRH010000309.1:0-2772 GCA_963582115.1 Dehalococcoidia bacterium | reverse complement strand
TGATAGCATGCGCCTAGGGAACCGAATAGGTTGTTAAGTCAGACACCTCGGGCGGAGCAAGCCCCGCCCCACAACGATCGCGTTACTGGACGCGTACGATCTCGGGCGCTCTCGACCACAACTCTTCTAGGCCGTAGAACTCACGTGCTGATCGTGAGAACAAGTGGACGACGATGCCGTTGAAGTCCAGCAGCACCCAGCCTCCGCCTCCCGTGCCCTCACGGTGGTGTACCCGGAGCCCGTTGGTTCGCAGCGCACGGACGATGTCGTCCGCCAAGCCGTCAAGATGGCGCGCTGTTTCGCCGCTGACGATCACAAAGAAATCAGCGAATTGACTGATCCCACGTAGGTCGAGCAGCGCTATGTCAGAACCTAAAGACTCGGACGCCTCGTCGAGGGCCATCCGTGCGAAATCTTCGAGTTCGAGGAGTGATTTTTCTGATTCGTTTTCTGTCATCCATACCATTGAAACATATGAGCGCGTCGAACCGGGGATTTTATGGCGTGCGTGCTACGCTATTAGGATGGGCGAAAACCAAATAACACCTGTAAACAGCACGGGCGCGGCCGAAAATCGGGCGAAACGAGTTGTTGTTGCGATGTCCGGCGGCGTTGATTCGTCGGTCGCCGCATACCTGCTCGCCCAGCAGGGATACGAAGTTATTGGCGTCACGATGCGGCTGTTTGCGGTCCCGGACGAAGACGCACCCAAACTCAGTCGTTCATGTTGCTCTATAGAAGACGTTGAAGACGCTCGAGATGTCTGCCGTGCCATCGGCGCAAAGCACTACTTCCTGAACTTTGAAAAAGAGTTCAAGAAGCACGTTGTGGACTACTTTGTCTCAGAGTACGAACGCGGCCGTACGCCTCACCCCTGCCTCGCCTGTAACGACAAGCTCAAGTTCGAGTTTCTATTACGCCGTGCCAAGTTCATGGACGCGGATTTTATAGCGACCGGTCACTATGCACGGATCGACCAGCACGAAGGTGAGTATCGACTGAAGCGCGGTATCGACCCGAGCAAGGATCAGTCGTACGTACTGTTTACGCTTGGTCAGGACCAGCTTTCAAACCTGCTGTTGCCGATTGGTGAGTACGACAAGGACGAGATCCGGCGTATCGCAACGGAAGCCGGACTTCCGGTCGCCGACAAGGCGGACAGCCAGGACATTTGCTTTATACCGAGCGGCGACTACAAGGCTTTTGTTGAGCCTCGACTGACGGTGAAGACACCCGGAATTATCGTCGACAGTGATGGGGTCGAGCTGGCGAAGCACGACGGCGTACACAGGTTTACCGTCGGTCAGCGCAAGGGTCTGCCTCTGCCGGGCGGTTCACCGCGACCGATATTCGTTACGGACATCAACTCGGACAACGGTCGTGTCACCGTCGGATACGCAGAGCAGTTGATGCGTCACAGACTCGCCGCCGGTGGGATCAAATGGATCTCTGGATCAGCACCCGCTGACTGCGTTCGCGTGGAAGCGCGGATCAGGTACCACGGCACCGACATCCCGGCGGTCGTCCGACCGAATGGGGATGACGCCGTGGTCGAGTTCGAATCCCCGCAGCGCGCCATAACGCCCGGTCAGGCGGTGGTGTTCTATGACGGCGACACGGTCCTTGGCGGCGGGATGATAGAACGTGCGCTGCCCGAGCTAGTGCGGGAGCCTGCCGCAACGCTGTAGGACGTACGCCGTCCACCTCCACGTCTAGGTCAGAACAGACGTGATGAGTGTCTGTTCGCCTCAAATAATTGCTGATCGGCGCTCGTCCTACATCTGCGTGGCATTTCGAGTTGTCCCGCGGGCTCATGCCCGGTAGTCTGCCCTGACTGCCCACAACTGCCGAATGGAGACGTAACTCGTATGGACCACAGGGATGTTGCACGGAACGGTCTTGAAGAATATCTGGACGGTGTAAAAGGGGCGGTGGACGGCCTCACACCGGTCGAACTGTACTGGCAGCCGTCTCCCAACTCCAACCACATAGCGTGGACCGTGTGGCACATGGCTAGGGCAGAAGACCACTGGTACAACCGCTATATTGGACAGGGCGAACCTGTGTGGACTGTCGGAGATTTCTGCACAAAACTCCGGATACCGGCAGAGAGAAGTGGTGCCGGTGACAGCGCCGAGACCGTAGCCGAGTTCCCTAAGTTGGATATCTCCAACATATTTGAGTACTTCGACGCGGTCCGGGTACAGAGCCTCAAGAACCTGGCCGTTGTTACCTCGGCAGATCTAAGCCAGACGCGAGATGGCGCACGCGGCGAACCGCCGACGATCGCGTGGGTTCTGGGGCACGTTCTTGTTGAGGAGTCACAGCACTTCGGCCAGATCGCGTACCTGAGGGGTATTTTGCGAGGACTTGGTAACTAGGGGATAAGGCCGAGCCATACGAGGCGTTGGAGTTACTACAAGCACATTTAGGCGCGACGTTTCTTTCCTGTTAACCGGTGCGATACGGGGGAACCCGTATGATCCAGAAACCGACGTTAGCGCGTCTGATCGCTTCCAGTTTTCGTTTTACCCGATCGCATTTCGGGACTAGCCACGAGGTCTGAACTCCCGGTGGCCACCACTTCCAAGAGACCCCTCCCTGACGATTCTTTTGAGATCGCCCTTCGAGACCGGGGCTACCGGACCGCGGCCGGTGTCGACGAGGTCGGCCGAGGCACTTTGGCAGGGCCTGTTGTGGCCGGCGCAGTTATCCTTCCGGTTGAGTTGCCTCCAGATGGACTCGAGTTGATTCGTGACAGCAAGCAGCTCA
>CAUZRH010000308.1:0-2777 GCA_963582115.1 Dehalococcoidia bacterium | reverse complement strand
GTCGATTCTTCTTCATCTGGATAGGCGCCATCCACACATCCAGAGCGCCCTCAGCAAGCAAACGCTCCTGGACGTATCCAAACTGCTCGCCGCCCATGTCGTCTATGTTCGTCTCGAGTAGCGCTAGTCCACCGGAAAGAGATCCCCAAGGCCCCGGTAATTCAGATGATCCCAGGGACTCAGGCGAAGAGGCCCCTGCTGTTTCGCCGATCCACAGCCCCAGCGCGTTTGGATAGTCCTCGGGATCACGTGATCCAGCGCCGTACCCGATCTTGTCTACGTTGATGGCTACCTGGTCAAAACTGGCTATAGACGTCACAAGTGACGCCCCGGACGGAGTTACTGTCTCGCCCTTTGGACTCCACTGGTTAGCAGGGCGCACCGGAGCGTTTGCCGCTGCGTAAACCTGGGCTGTGGCGGGAGCGAGTCCAGGGATTCGCCCGTGGTCGCTCATTATGAAACCCGTTCCCGCCGGGAACGGACCGGCAGAGATGTGCTCAATCCCCAGCAGTCGGAATCCTGCGATCACGCCGACTATGTCCACAAGCGTGTCTACGGACCCAAGTTCGTGCGGGGTCAGATGATGGCGATCAACTCCGTGCACCACTGATTCGGCGTCGGTGAGCCGATCCAGCACTTGTAGTGCCTTTGAACGAACTTCATCAGGCAGTTTGCTGGACTCAATAGTCCCAGAGAGTTCGTCCCAGCCGCGCCGACGTTCCCCCTCATCATCTAGGTCCACGTGCAAAAGGGTGCAGTTCAGTGCGCCACGCGAAACACTTTCAGATCGGAGCGTATAGCCGCTCACGCCCATGAGCGCCAGCTCGCTACGCAGGTCGTCGATAGGAAGTCCGACGTCGATCAATGCGCCCAGGAGCATGTCACCGGACGCGCCGCCGATCATGTCGATGTAGGCAGATCTGGTCATGAAAGCATCATCGGACTGGCAGTCAGAAAAACAGTGACGGTCGCTATGAAAGACCGCCGCTCGTGGTCGGGATTACTGGGGCCGCGCTCTTCCCAATGGCTTCGTTCATGCTGCCGGAGCGGAACCCTGCCAGGTCCATGGTCACGTACAGATACCCGGCCTCGCGAATCTTCTTCACGATAGTCTGGCGAGTTTCGTCGTCGATCAACGATGGGATGTCCTCTACCGGGACCTCGATTCGTGCGACGTCGCCGTGGTGGCGCACCCTCAGTTGGCGGAAGCCGGCCTGTCTGAGTCCGCGTTCGGCCTTTGCGATCTGGGTTAATGCCTCAACCGTGACCATTGTGCCGTACGGGATTCTTGATGCGAGACAGGCCTGTGCCGGCTTGTCCCACACAGGTAACTCCATCTCCTGCGACAGCGCCCGGATATCGGCCTTCGTCAATCCGACTTCAACCATAGGGCTGTGCACTGTGAAATCGCGTGCCGCGTCTAATCCGGGGCGGAAATCACCTAGATCATCGGCGTTTGTGCCGTTTGCGACGGCGTTCCAGCCTTCCGACCGGGCGATCTCAATCAGATGTGTGTATAGCTCGGTCTTGCAGAAGAAACAGCGCTGTAGATCGTTTACCGCGTATCGCGGATCGTCGATCTCGTTAGTGACGATAACGCGGTGATTCCAAGAGTTTGCGGTCGCCAGATCAACAGCGTCGGTAAGCTCATCTTCGGAAAGACTCGGAGAATGAGCGGTAATTGCGATCGCTTTTTCGCCCAGCACTTGCTGTGCGGTCGCCGCAAGAAAAGCGCTGTCTACGCCGCCTGAATACGCGACGATCAAAGAACCATAGCCGCGGATAATCTCGGATAGGCGCTCACGCTTCTGGGCCAGCGTCATTTCGATTACCGGACTCACCGGGGTGCTAGTCATCGGTCACTCCTCAGAATCTCGAGAGTCGCCGATGGCAAGATCAATCGCCGGTCTCGGCCGCAAGTCTCGGTTCCGCGTAGTGTAACCCGTCTCGCTGCCGTGGCAGAGCTTTACGAACAGCTTCTGCCAGGGTTGCCACCCCGAAATCGACTTCGATCCCGGATTTGCCGTTTCGAGAACGCAACTTGATTTGTTTCTGAGACTGACCGCTAGCGTTCAACGGAAGCAGGCATCCGTTGAAGCCCAGGCGCTCCGCTTCTGATCGCCTTCGGTCCGCCTGCGGCACCGCACGTAGCTCCCCTGAAAGACCGATCTCGCCAGCCGCCGCCATACCGGGATCGACCGCTACATCAAGGAGACTGGATGCGATGGCCAGTGCAATAGGAAGGTCGGCAGCCGGTTCGGTGAGTTTCATGCCGCCGGTCACGCTCACAATCACATCCTGAGACGCCAGCGGTAGTCCCACACGCCGGGCCAATACGGCCACAACCTGATTCATTCGCGCCAGATCGATGCCCGTTGCGACGCGTCTTGCCGACTGCGCTCCTGATGGCGCAGTTAACGCCTGAACTTCCACAATAAGAGGGCGTGTGCCCTCTATCACCGCCGCTACCGCAGTTCCTGGAGCGGGCTCAGGTCTCAGCGTGCGGTCGGTCAACAGGGACTTTGAAGGATCAGTCACCTCGGCAAGTCCTGACGATCCCATCTCGAACACGCCAACCTCGTTCGTGTGGCCGTACCGGTTTTTAATGCCGTGAAGCGTCCGAAGGCTTCCTGAAACGTCGCCCGATAGCTGCAGCACCACGTCCACGGTGTGCTCTAGGACACGAGGCCCGGCTATCGAGCCGTCCTTTGTGACGTGTCCCGCCAGAACCAGCGGGATTCCGGACGCCTTCGCACGTGCCGTGAGTCGTCGGGCAC
>CAUZRH010000307.1:0-2781 GCA_963582115.1 Dehalococcoidia bacterium | reverse complement strand
CCCAGCGATCGATTCAACTACCTTGACCTGTCCGGTTTGGCAGTCGTACTGGCCTTTCAAAAAGAAGGACCAGAGGTTGTATAAACTTTCTCGCATCGTCCGGCTGTTGCCGTCGGCTTACGCTGACAAATACTTTGCGTTCTTCCCGGGCGGAGGTTCCAATAAGTGAGCGTGTCAGGAAGGCGCCGAAACGGTATAGAGAGGGTTTGCATAATCTGCGAAACACGCGTGTTTAAACGTAAACCCGCCCAATTCTCATCAGGCGCGCCTAGTCGTTCTGACCGCGTTTTTGCCAATCATCCTTCTCGAACATCGCCAGCCCCGGGTCCTGCACTATCCCGTCAATAACGACCGGAGGGTGCGCCAGGATGTAATCCTCGTCGAGCTCTATCCCCCATCCGGGCTCCGTCGGTGCGGTGAACACGCCGTCAACGACCTCTGGGTAGTTGCTGCCCGCGAGTTTCACGCCCGGGTCCGCAAAGTCGTTGAAGTGCTCCAGAATCTTGCCATTTCGCAATGTGAGCGTCAGCTGGAGTGCGGCCATAGTCGAAACAATGCCGCCAACGTTATGCGGAGCGACCATCATCGAGTAAGTCTCGGCGGCAGCGGCAATCTTCTTGGTCTCAAGAATCCCGCCGCACTGTGTGATATCGGGCTGGATGATGTCCGCTGCACCGCTTTGCCAAAGCGGCACAAACTCCTGCGCACCGTAAAGTCGCTCGCCCGTCGCTATCGGTAGAGATGTGTGCTGGCGTACGGACATCAGTGCAAGAATATCTCCGGGTCGCGTCGGCTCCTCGATCCACGCCGGGCTGTACTTCTCGACGTGTCGGGCGATCTCACGCGCCTGCGCCGGAGTGAACCGGCCGTGCATCTCCAGCATTATCTGTGCACGCGTACCGGCCACGGACGCCACAGCCTCAATCAGATCCATCGATGAGTGGAACTGCTCACGGGTTAGTTCAAGATCTCCGTTGCCGAACGGGTCAAACTTCATCCCCTTGTATCCGCTCTCCATCACACGCGTCGCCGCCTCAGCGAAATCGGTGGGAGATCGTTCGACCGTGTACCAGCCGTTTGCGTAGGCCGGAACCGTTTCCCTGACCTTGCCGCCCAGCAAGTTGTAAACCGGCTGGCCACACGCCTTCCCGATCAGATCCCAGCACGCCAGTTCCACAAGAGCAATCCCCGTGTGGACCACTTCACCGGCTTTACCGAAGTCCAGCAGGGTCATGCGACGGAACAGCATCTCCACGTCAAATGGACTGTGGCCGACGAAATGTCGCTGTGCGTCCTTCAAATATTCGGTAACCGTGTGCGTCTTGCCGAGAACCCTTGCCTCTCCAACGCCCGTCAGTCCTTCATCTGTCTCAAGGATCAGATACGTCAGATTGCGCCAGGGGGTGCCGAGCACAAGGGTACGGAAGCCGGTGATTTTCATGGAACTCTTTCTATGAGGAGTATCTGAAGGTCGAATACGTCGAATACCGGGTCGAGATTACGGTGGGGGCCGATCTTATTGCGTGCGGCTGATATTCTAGCGGCCTGAACTGGACACACGGCGTTCCTGACCCACCCGGGATGCCACACACGACACTCACAGGGAATCGATAAAGGCATTTCATGAATCTCCTCCTCATTAGCGGCGGTAACCACCCCTACAGCGAAACCACACCTATCCTTGCCTCATTCTTGAGAGACGCCGGGCACACCGTGGACGTGAGCGATTTCGCTTTCGAGCTAAACGTCCCTTCCACGGACGGCTATGACGCCATCGTCATGAACTCCCGCCGACGTGCGGACTCAAACAACGACATGTCGGAGGTTCAGCGAGACAACTTTACTAAATACGTTAACGAGGGCGGCTCCCTGGTCTCTATCCACATCTCACCGGACTCCTGCCCGGACTGGCCGGAGATGAAGAAGATCACCGGCGGCGGATGGGTGTCTGGCACCAGTAACCATCCACCATTTGGTCGATTCACCGTCAACATCAAAAACGCCGATCACCCCTGCGCAGCGGGCCTGACCGACTTCGAGACCGATGACGAAAGTTACTGCGACCTCGACATCCAGCCGGGTATCGACGTTTTCATGTCTGCGATGATCGAAGGCGTGGAGCGACCGATGGCGTGGACGCACCAGTACGGCAAGGGTCGTGTGTTCAACACCTCTCTCGGTCACGCAGGCGTCAGCATGCGCAACCCATCGTTCCAGAAGCACGTTTTGATTGGCGTCGACTGGGCTACCTCCGGGTCGTAAGAAACGGATACTGAGATTCCTCGCCGGTCCGTAAACACCCTGGATAGTCCTACGAGAGGGTGCGGTGACGCCCCGTGCAGGCGGATCTGCGACAGCATTAACAAAGGACAAAGCTGAAGGTCAATGGTGAGGACTATCGAGCGGTGTGGTGGGAGGACGACGCGGTCGGTTTTATCGACCAGCGTCGACTCCCGCACAGGTTTGAGTCTGAGCGCGCCACCACGATGATCCAGGTTGCCGACGCTATTTCCGGCATGGCGGTTCTCGGAGCGCCCACCATCGGCGTCATGGGCTCTTACGGGCTGGCGCTGGCCGCCAAAAATGGCGACTCATTATCAGACGCTTACGACCTGCTCCTCAACACGCGCCCGACTGCGATCAACCTCAAGGTCAGGCTGGACGAGGTGATGCCCGCCGGGTCATACACTGGGTCATACGTCGGAAGCACGACCGATTCTGCGGCCGTACTGCAAGCCGCCCGCGCGCATGACGATGCAGAGGTCGATGCGGCACGCTCCA
>CAUZRH010000306.1:0-2782 GCA_963582115.1 Dehalococcoidia bacterium | reverse complement strand
GGGCTACAACTGGCTGTTCCTCGATAGCCTGGCCGCAGGACTGGAGGCTGATGCCGTATTCGATCACGGCCGATTCACGGAATATCCAGAGAGGCCGGGATGAGGGCGTTCTGCGCTATCTATACCGCGTGGGCGTATTCACAGGGGTTCTTCAGGCAGGACGGACATAAACTTCTCGGGATGTCACCACACAAGGAAATGGCCAACGCACTGGCTCAACGTTTTGTGCCGCAGGATCCCAATGACCTGCTCATCAGAACTCGGGCATGGCAGAACGCGGATATCAGTGATCATCCGCTATATAACGGCGATCTGAAAGCGGCTATCAAAGGCATAACTGCTAAGGCTGTCGTTATGCCCTCATCGACAGACCAGCATTTCTGGTCAGACGACAACAGAGACGAGGTCGAAGTGATGACCAACGCCGAGTTCAAGGAGATCCCCAGCATCTGGGGTCACGTTGCTCCGTCAGGTAGCGATGCCGAAGCCAGAATATTCATGGATGATGCTATTAGGGAATTAATCCGGTGAGTTGGTGCCCTTGCCATTGTGTCTGGCGGCAGGCCGCGGTCTGACGCCATGCGAGATATTGCGGGCCTGAGTGCCCTTGTCCTGTCATCCTGAACTTGATTCAGGATCGGGCGCTTTGGCGATGGCCTAATCTTCTCGGTAGGACGATTCGTAACTGTCATCCTCTGGGACTGGCGGGATGGGCACAGAAGCGGATCCTGAATCGAGTTCAGGATGACAGTGGGTGAGCTCACGATGACAATAATTACGTCCGACCGCGCAGATGTTTCGGTACAGATCGATCCACCTCTATCGGCATGACAAAACACAGAAAGCAGGCACATGACGCAGGTACTGATCACCGTTGGATCATTTGTGTTCGTGGCGAACGCTGAAGAGGATGCCGCACCACAGACATGGTCGGAGTTCCGGAAGCTACTGCCCTATAAGAACAAATTGATACAGGCTCGTTGGAGTGGCGAGGCGGCTTGGGCCCCCATGGGTGAGTTCAAGCTGGATGTCGGGTTTGAGAACCACACCAGTTACCCGGCTCCGGGCCACATCATTTTCTATCCGGGCGGCTTCAGTGAAACGGAAATCCTGTTTCCGTACGGTGGTGTGTCCTTCGCCAGCCGTATGGGCCAGCTTGCCGGCAATCACTTCATGACCGTCACCGAAGGGCTTAATCAGCTTCATGCACTCGGCGAGAAAGCTCTGTGGGAAGGCGCACAGGACATCCTTTTCGAGAAGATTTATAGGTCTCAGCGTTACAACGGCGCTCCGTGGCATACAATCCGCCCGCCCAGTTAGGGCGAAACAGGCCGCCCGACACGGGCGATTTTGAAGGATTGGTCCGATGCCCGAGATGCGCAAGAACCCGGCGAAAGCAATACTGGCGGCTGGTGGTGTCGTCACCGCTGTAGGTGGCGTGTATACGCCCCAGATGGCGGACTTCGTCGGCACGCTGGGCGTCGAAGGCGTCTGGCTTGAGGCCGAGCACGGCCCACTGGATTTCGCCGATATCGAGGACATCACACGAGCCTGCGACCTATGGGGCATGGCGTCCATCGTGCGAGTCGGGCGTGCCGAGGCCAACACGATCTACCGGACGCTGGACTGCGGGGCGCAAGGCATAGTCGTGCCGCACATCAACACGCGTGAAGAGGCCGAACTGGTCATAGATTCCGCCAAGTACGCGCCGATCGGCAGTCGCGGCATGTTCAGTACGCGACAGGGCTACGGCGTTGGTGACTACCTTAAGCACGCCAACAACGAGACCTTTGTTTGTGTCCTGATCGAGGACATAGTTGCAGTGGAGAACTTGGACGACATCGTCAGTGTTGACAACATCGACGTGTTCCTCGTTGCGCCTAGCGACCTCGCGCAGTCGATGGGCCACCTGGGCGACGTGGAGCATCCAGAGGTTCAGGCGGTGATCGACCGTTCAATTCAGCGAATCGTGGACGCGGGTCGAATCCCGGGTCACGTCGGGCGGACCGCCAGCATTGCGAGTTACATCCAGAAGGGTGTCCGCTTCTTCAACGCCAATCTGAACGAGTGGGTAACGAACGGTGCAGCGATGTACACGGATGAAGTTAAGAAGGGTGTTAGTGGGACGTAGGCCTCTCCAATGGTAGGTCGGAGGGAGCAATCCGACCGTCATCGACCGAACCCAAAATATTCGGAGTTAAAACAAATGGCTGAACTGCGACCAAACCGTGCAAAGGAAAAACTGGCAAAGGGCGAGATCGTTACGTGCCTGGCCGGTGTAGATACGCCTCATCTGGTAGATTTCGTCGGCCAGATCGGGGTCGACTCTGTATGGCTTGAGGCCGAACACGGGCCGGTCGACTTCGAAGCTATTGGTGATCTGTCGCGGGCGGCCGACCTGTGGGGCATGACGCCGCTAGTTCGTGTTGGCAGCATCGACTACAACACCATCTACCGGACGCTTGATATGGGTGCGATGGGCATCACTGTGCCGCACGTGGACACAGCGCAGGACGCCCGGGACATCGTGAACGCCGCCAAATACGCGCCGATAGGCACCCGCGGCATGTACGGACCGCGCCAGTCGTTTGGCGTGACCGACTACGTGAAAAAGGCAAACGATCAGACGATGGTTGTGGTGCTTGTTGAAGACATCAAGTCCGTCAACAACCTGGATGAGATTCTGGATGTCGAGCACGTTGACGTGTTCCACGTCGCCCCAAGCGACCTTGCGCAGTCCATGGGCCACATCGGCAACGACGAGCATCCGGACGTGCAGCGG
>CAUZRH010000305.1:0-2801 GCA_963582115.1 Dehalococcoidia bacterium | reverse complement strand
CTCCTCCGCGGGAGAGGCCCACGTGCATCACACCAGAGGAGTTCCGTTGAACGAAACAATGCTCGCCATGCAAGCCATCGACAAGGGGGACGTTCGCGTAGTCGAAGTTTGTATCCCGACACCTTCAGAGGGCCAGGTGCTGGTGAAGATGGAGTTGGCCTCGATCTGTGGAAGCGACCTGCACATAGTCGACTACGGCTGGCTTGTAGATGAGTATCCGTTGCGACCCGGATACCCGGGGCATGAGGGCGTCGGCACGGTTATTGACGCCAACGGAACGGAACTGTCGGACGGCGACCGCGTGCTTGTCACGCCCGCCATCTGGGACTCACTCTCTTTTGCCGAGTACCAGGCGCTGGGCACCAACTTCCTGACGGTGCTGCCTGAGGCGACAGACCAGCAGCCGGATCACCTTCTCATGGCGCAGCAGCTCGGTACCGTGATCTTCGCCGCAAAGCGACTGCCTAACCTGCTCAACCAGACCTGCGTCGTGATGGGGCAGGGCTCAGCCGGGCTGTTTTGGAACTACGTTTTGAAGCATCTGGGCGCGGAACGTGTGATCGCCATCGAGCCGATAGCGCACCGGCTTGAGGTCGGCGCTGGTTTTGGGTCCGATGACCGCATAAACGAGACATTTGATGCGGCCACGCGACGGGTGCTTGAGCTGACCGGTGAAGGCGCAGACGTGGTGATCGAGGCTATCGGCACCAAGGAGACCCATGGCCAGGCGATGGACCTTGTGCGACCGGACGGCCAGATCGTGTGGTTCGGTGTGCCGCAGTCGGCCGAGCCGATCCCGTTTGATTTCGACACTTTCTTCCGTAAGCGCATCGGCGCATACAGCCCGCTTGGTGCGCAGGACGAACTGGAGCTTTCAAGCTTCCGGCAGGCATTGAAGTGGATCGATGACGGATTGATCGACATGTCGGAAGTCGTTACGCACTCGTTCCCGCTATCTCGGGTCGACGAAGCCTTCAAGGCCGCCAGGGAGCGCGCAAACGGAGCCGTCAAAATAGTCGTCACTATGGGGTGATTTGGATACTCGGGTGTCTCTCATCCTGAGTCCGAGGCGAAGGATCTCCCGGCTCGCACTCCGATGCGGTTTTAGCCGCTAGAACCTGAACCCTTATCGTATGTATGAGGGATTCGCTATGTACGATGAGCCAGATTCCAATTAACCTTCGTAGCAGTGAATGGTTGCCCGCTTGAGCGTTTCGGTATTCAGGTACTGAGACGGATGGTACAGCGACGACATCTCGAGGGCAGGCACCTTTATGGTCCGGCGGCGCCGGAAATAAGAGGGCACCTCCATTGAGTTGGACGCGAACGGGAACAAATACGGCGATGGCCTTGTTGGCCGTCGTTGCTGTGCTGACGACCGTAGTCGGCCCTGTTCTTGACCACCACTTTGCTGAGAGACAGGCCTCTCATGGCCACGTATTCCTGGATCAGGTAACGCCGGAACACAGCCATTCCGCAGACGACGGGCATGGTCATGAGACGGCAGACCTTATCTCCGTGAGCATCATCGCAACAACCGACAGCGACGCCACGGGAATGAGCGTGGACAACGTAGTCCCGCCGACCGTATTGAAACCGGGGCGCGACATGAACTCGCTACGCTTCGTCGGCCTGGTCACCGATGAGGATCCGCCGACCGGTCTGACCGGTTCGCCGCTCGTTCGCCCCCCAATCGCCTAGCTCCTTTCAACCGATGTGCAGCTTTTGGCTGCGTCCACGGCGCACACGCGCGCCCCGTTCATCATGAAGGAGCCAGAAGTGGCGTTTATCTCAAGGTTCAAACTTCCAATTGTGGTTGTAATGGCTATCGGACTACTTGCGGCCACGGAGGCGATGGCGGCGGCGCACGAATCGCGTGACGCCGGAGACTTCAGCTACATCGTCGGCTGGGAGACCGAACCGGCGTATGAAGGATTCCCGAACGCGGTATCGGTGCGGGTCAGCGGTCCGCTGGACACCATAGCAGGCGCGTTGTTTGAAGGCGGCGCTCTACAGCCCGGTGAGGAGTACACATTCACCTTTGGCCACGAGTTTGATGACTCAACTGTTCCGTATCACAATCATCTGAGCCCCGAACTTGGCGGGACGGTGATGGTGATGGATAGCGCACCAGATGGGGACGTGGAGATCGAAATCACGGCGGAAGGATATACACCGGCTGACGTGACGATCCGGCCGGATGTATCAGTTACATGGCGCAACGTGGCTGACACGGTCCAGGCCGTTCACAGCGGTGAGGGCCAGATGGTGATGGACGCTATGGGGATGGATGGAGATGCGACTGCTAGCTACGCCGCAGCAGACGCCGACGAACACCCACACGAAGCCGATGCGGCGCCAACCGGCCCGATAGAGGGACTGGACGGTGCGCTCCAGGTAGAAGTCACGCACATCCCGACCGGTAGCACCCAGACTCTCACGTTGATCGCCGCATTCCGGGACCCGGGGCACTACGTTGCAGCGATGATTCCGACAGCACCGGGTGCGTACACATTCCACCTGAGCGGAGAGATCCAGGGAGCCGAAATCGAGGAGTCGTTTGATTCTGGACCGGGGACTTTTGACGACATCCAAACACAAGCATCTATCCAGTTCCCGCTTGAAGTGTCAGCCCCCAGAGAGCTTGAGGGCGCGGTACGCGGAGCTGAAGATGCGGCTGCGTTCGCCGAGGAAGCGGCAAACGCAGCCGCTGATGACGCCTCGTCAGCCCAAACCCTTGCGATCATCGCAATTGTCATCGGAGTCGGCGGCCTCTCCGTCGGTGGCGGTGGACTGATGAT
>CAUZRH010000304.1:0-2815 GCA_963582115.1 Dehalococcoidia bacterium | reverse complement strand
CACTACCTGGCAAACCCGGAAGACATTCCGGCTGACTTCCCCCGCGTAGCAGACTCCCCGGAACGACTGGCCGCCGACATCGTGTGCGGGATGACCGACGAGTTCGCCCTCTCGCGCGCAGAGGCGATACGACCGGGTGCGTTCGCAAGCGCCTTCGCCGGCCGACTTTAAACGTCGCATAAACCCAAAGGCCGAGAAAACGGGTTCGCTGTCGAATTCGGCCAACTTTCCACAGAATCCCCAGCATCCATCCCCGCAATCCCCAGCCCGAGGCTCCTATATTGCGATTACAGACGTGGCATACCGATTTTTGTGACACGTGACACCGGCCACTTCCCCAGCGGGCCCTAAGCTAGTTCGAGAACCATGACACTTGTAGACGACGTCAAAGCCCGGTCAGATATCGTCCAGGTCATATCGCAATACGCGGACCTGGACACTCGATCGCGCACGCCCAAAGCCCCCTGCCCGTTCCACTCAGAGCGGACGGCGTCGTTCGTCGTCTTCCCCGACACCGGAACCTGGCGATGCTTCGGCGCCTGCTCTACCGGCGGGGACGTCATCTCTTTCGTTATGCGAAAAGAGAACCTGCAGTTTGGCGAAGCGCTAAAACTGCTCGCCGAGCAAGCCGGTATCGAGTACAAGCCGGGCGAAAAACGGGGCGACGCCGACCTCCTGTACAAGGCCAACGAGGTTGCTGCCGCATATTTCAGTGCACTACTCACTTCACCCGAAGGTGCCGAGGCCAGGACGTATCTGGAAGGCCGGGGTTTCGATGCCGAGGCCACCAAGCGGCGCGGTTTCGGCATGAGCCCGTCGGGGATCGAGACCCTTTCCGGTCATCTGAAGACCCGGGGTATTAGCGCAGGTGCCGCCAAAGCTGCCGGACTGGTTCGGCAGGGACAGGACGGCGGCTGGAACGACATGTTTAGGGGCAGGCTCACGATCGAGATCCGTGATCGTCGCGGAAACATCGCGGGTTTCGGTGCTCGCAGCATGGATGGCTCCGAGCCGAAATATTTGAACTCGCCACGAAGTACGATCTTTGACAAATCGGGGCTTCTATATGGCCTGAACTGGGCCGCCGACGGGATCAGCACGTCGCGCACTGTCGTGGTGGTTGAGGGCTACATGGACGCCATAACGGCGCATGAAGCCGGATTCGACAACACAGTGGCGTCCATGGGCACCGCCATTACGACCGACCAGGTTGGGCTGGTTCGCGGGTTGGCGGACGAGGTCATCCTTGCCCTGGATGGCGACGTCGCCGGCCAGACAGCAACGCGTAACAGCCTTGAGACCGTCTGGGGCGCAATCCAGTCTCAGCGGCGCTCCGCATCAGGATCCGGCTCATCTGCGTCTTCGTCTCTCGACATCAGGGTCGCCACGTTTGAATCCGGCAAGGACCCGGACGAGGTGATTCGCGCAGACACGACCGGTCAGGCATGGAGAGATGCACTGAAAGGGGCGAAGCCGCTCCTGGACTATCTGCTTGAAACGGCCGCCGGAACCTATGACCTGAGCACCCCGGACGGGAAGGCTCGTGCCGCCGGAGAGCTCCGTCCTCTCATCAACACCGTGCCGAACCAGTACGAGCAAGAGGGATACATGACCCGACTTGCCGAGTTACTTGACGTGAGTCTTGAACAACTTAAGGTAAGCGTGCCACGTACGGCGAATCGGAGACGCGCTTCAGCCATGTTGAATCGAGAACCCACCAGGGAACAGGGTCCAAATGATGCCGTTGCCTCTGCACTAAACCCGGACAGCAGCAACGCACCTGAGGACTATCTACTGGCCGTTGTGTTGCAGAAACCCGAACTTCGTGAGTACGCAATGGGCGCCAGTGAAGAGCAATTCCGTGATCCGGTGAACCGGGTTGTCTTTACGATGCTCAAAGATTCAGCTACGCTGGGCGGTGCGTCTCTTTCCGGGGAAGATGGTGTTGCGGAGAAAATTGAACGACTTCGCGGCAAAATGTTGCCGCCGACCGACCATAATGAAATGGTTGAAGCCATATCTGACTGCGTCTTGAGGTTGCATCAACGCTACGTCCGTACCATTAAGGCGGAGGAAAACAGGTTGTTGCCGAACGACGGCAAAGCCCTTCCCGACGACCCGCAACAAGCCGCAGCACTCGCCGCGCGTCTGGTTCAGACAAATGAGCGAATGCAGGACATTTTCGAGCGGCAGAACTCCATCGCAAGGCGGTCCTGATTTATGCCAAGACGTTCCGGTCGACCCTCAGACACCAACTCCTATGACGAAGCATTGGATGACCAGACGGGAAACACGTCTGTCATTCAGGTTGCACGACCATCAGGTCGTGACGATTTTGATGACGGAGATGACGAACCTGCCGTAGTCATAGCTCCCCAGGGAGCGGCGTCGGCGTCCGAACTTGACCGCTGGGAGGCGTCACGCTCCGCTATACAGGCCGCCAACGCCAGCGAGGCGTGGGTCCAGCAGGCCGCAGAAACGGAACTTACCGACGACCCGGTACGCATGTACCTGCGAGAGATCGGTCGAGTAAACCTGCTCACGGCAGAGGATGAACGTGTCCTGGCCCGGGCGATGGAGCTTGAGAAACGCCTAACCGCTATCGAAAACGAGATTGCGGAAGAGACGGGTCGGCAACCTACGGCCCGTGTCACGGTGTTCGGTCTGCTTCAACGACTGTACACAGTGCGGGATGCCGCCAGAGCTGTCGCACGATTCCTGGGTCTCCCGGAAGACGTACGGCTCTCAACAGTCATGCACGACCCTGATCTTCGAATCCTGGTAGACGGCCCGATCAACGAGGCTCTCGTCAACT
>CAUZRH010000303.1:0-2815 GCA_963582115.1 Dehalococcoidia bacterium | reverse complement strand
CGCATCCGAGGGTGGGATGGAGCTCGAGATACTTGAGCAGGCGGACTGTGAGGCGCTTGGCATGGGCGCGTATGTTGGCGTCGCACTTGGTAGCCACCAGCCGTTGAAGTTCATGCACATGGCTTACCAGGGTGACGCCGCAAACCCGGACAACAACCTGTGGATCATCGGCAAGGGCATCACGTTCGACTCCGGAGGCATCTCCCTCAAGGGAGGAGCGGGAATGGGCGCCATGAAGGGCGACATGTCCGGAGGGGCGGCGGCCATCGCATCCATGCAGGCTATCGCCACGCTCAAGCCGGTCTTGAACGTCCACATGGTGTGCGCTGCAACGGAGAACATGCCGGGCGGCGGCGCACAGCGGCCGGGTGACGTCGTGATAGCGATGGGTGGCAAGAGCATTGAGGTGGACAACACGGACGCCGAGGGCAGACTCACGCTTGCCGATGCGATTGGATTTGCGAAGTCAAAGGGAGCAAAGCGGATCGTGGACATCGCCACGTTGACCGGTGCGATGGTCGTTGCACTTGGCGCGGGGCACTCGGGCGCGTTCAGCAACGACGACGAGTTGGTAGGGCAGGTGATTGCCGCTGGTACGTCCAGGGGCGAGCCGATCTGGCGCATGCCGCTGGACCCGATCACGAAGAAGCAGAACAGGTCCGACATCGCAGATCTCAAGAACACAGGCGGTCGTGGCGCTGGTTCGATTACCGCCGCCCATTTCATCGCCGACTTTGCCGAGGACACGCCCTGGGTGCACCTGGACATCGCCGCCACCAATATGGGCCGATCGGTACACGACTGGGAACCGACCGGCGCGACCGGTGTTCCGACTCGTGCGCTAATCCAGCTTGCGCTGAACTTGGGCTCTTAAGAAAACCGAACCGCAAATCTGCCAACGCATCGAAACACTCACAAGGCTGCACGCCGCATAGCGGCGACAAGGAGAGATCACGATGGCCGAAAGGTCTATGAAGCCAGTCCACGTGGACGACGCAACCCTTGAAGAGTTCAAGAAACTGCCGGTCGCCACAATCTGGAGCACCGTGCAGAGCACGCTCGGTGTCCCGTTTCCGTTCATGGAGGGCGTACACCTGATATTCGCTCCGGGGCAAAAGCGACTGGCGGCGCGTGCCAGAACACTTCGCTTTCACCCGATGCGACCAGACCTTATTGCTGAGGTTCGGGACAACGAGAACTCGCCCGAGTATCGAGCGATGGCCCGGTGCGGCCCGGGCGATGTACTTGTGGCTGACCAGCAGGGCGTTCGTTACGCGGGAATCGCCGGCGACGTAAAGCTGCTCCAGCTCAAGATGAATAACGCGGAGGGGCTAGTCACAGACGGTGCCATACGTGACATGAGCGTGCTGCGGGACGAGAACTATGACCTGATCGTCTATGCACAGGGCCGGACGCCTTACGGCCAGCAGCCCTGGGGCGAGCCTGCCGAGGAGAACATCGACATCCAGTGTGGCGGCGCTCTCGTGCGGCCGGGCGACGTGATAGTCGGTGATGAAGACGGTGTGGTTGTGGTGCCTTCATGGTTCGCTAAGGAGTGCATCGAGATCACTGCGGAGCATGAGGCGGCGGAGATCTGGGTCAAGGAAATGACCGTCGCCAACAACGGGATTCCAGGCAAGTATTACGGCAGTGATTTGATGGAAAATTTCCGTAATCGGGACAAGTAGAAAATTCTATTATTAGGTTCAGATCATTAATATATCTGGCAATTAATAACGCTAAAAATTACAACCCAAGCATAGAGGAGAACTATATATGTCAGACCGGTCATTCGCACCCGTAGACGTCCCGGATAGCGTCCTTGCTCGCTTCAAAAAACTCCCCGTGGCAACTATCTGGAGTCACGTCGTTCGGGACGCAGGTGTCGAACTCCCGTTCATCGAGGGTTTGACCCTCTACACGCCGGGCATGGAGCGACTTGCGGCGCGAGCACGTACCCTCCGATTCCTACCGCCCCGCCCGGATCTTCTGTCTGAAGTGCCGTCCGGAGAGCATGCTCCTGAGTATGTTGCGATGGGCCGATGTGGGCCGGGCGACGTGCTTGTCTGCGACATGATGGGCAACACGAATGCCTGTGTATTCGGAGACGTAAAAGCTCTGCAACTCAAGATGAACAACGCCGACGGCATCATCACCGATGGCGGCATGCGTGACCTGGATGTGATGGAAGACGAGGGTTACGACCTGATCGTGTACGCACGAGGCCGGACCCCGTACGCATCAAACCCGTGGGCGCACCCCTCCGAGGAGAACACGCAGATCCAGGTGGGTGGCGTTCTGGTTCGTCCCGGAGACGTTCTTGTTGGCGATGGTGACGGAGTCGTGGTGGTTCCGTCCTGGTACGCAGAAGAGTGCGTCCAGGTTGTCGAGGACCACGAGGGTGTCGAGGCGTACGTAAAGATGAAGATCGAACGGGACAACGTTCCTCCCGGTCGCTACTACCCGCCGTCCCCGGAGATGTGGGAAGAGTGGCGTCAGAGCCTGAAATAGGCAGGGCAGGCACGCCTGCACCTAATCCTGACGGGGCCTTTGTTTTGTGACATCGGCCTTGCTGGCGAGCGGGGTTCGTCTTGTGTGACGCCGTAAGGACGGCACAGGCTTGGCTGAATAGGACCTTTTTCGTCGCTACGGTCGCTAGTTTGACCCTATCGAATGGCAATTCTCACTGGCTTCAACGCGTAAAACGGGCTGATCTGCAATTGAGACGGTGTCGCTCCGGTGATAACCTCGGAGGAGTCGTCCGGGCGGGAGACCGTGTGGGCGGCGTTTCGCGTATTTGAATCGGTAAGTTGAT
>CAUZRH010000302.1:0-2815 GCA_963582115.1 Dehalococcoidia bacterium | reverse complement strand
GCACCGCCCACGGATACCGCTCCGTCGTCGTGCAATCGGGTCATAAGCAAGGAACCGACGCCCTGATTGACGGTTACTGCGCGTCCGATGTGTGCGGCAAACGCCACCGCGCCCGAGCCTGTAGCCTCGTCCTCATGGATGTTGTGCTCCGGCACGAAGACCCGGACGCGCACCAGAACCGCAGACTCATCCTCCCAGGACCAGCAGTATGCGAACCCGAGTCCGTCTGGCGCGCCGGTCAGCGCATCGACTTCGGCAGGGGAGTCGTACTGAAGATACTCCATCTTCGGCGACCACTGAGGCCGTCCTCGTATCCACGTCGTGTCGCCATCTGAAGTCACCGGTACCGTCCCGGCCGGCGGCCTGAGGGCATCCACGGCAAAACCCTTCTGATGCAGTAACCAAGCGGTACCGACGAGCGGGTGTCCGGCAAACGGCAACTCTGCGGCAGGAGTGAATATCTGTAGTTGGCCCGTGGCAGTGTCATCCACGAACACGGTCTCAGAGAAGTTCAGGTCTGTGGCGACCGCCTGTCGCTGATCGCTGGTGAACGCGCCACCCTCAAGAAAGACGCCGAGCGGGTTGCCACCGTTGCCGTCCGCACCGACGAAAACTTTCAAGACGTTGAGTTGCTTAGGGATGGTCAAAACATGTTCCTGTAAGGGAGTTGTGGGCTCGATATCAGTTCGGCGGAATGATAACCGGGAATACCTTAGCGGGAGTGGCCTGATTACCCGCCTCCCCGTGATAGACTCCGCCCGCCCTGATACGTATCTGGATATCGCAATTGAGACGGCCATATAGTCCGTCTGAGGAGCCTCATTTGGTCGACCTGCAGTACTTCCCACTTCCCGGCGTATCGATCGACGAGATCGACACCCCCGCCATCATCGTTGACCTGGACGTTGCGGAGGGCAATATCGCCACCCTTCAGGCGTTTGGAGATGCGAACGGCACGAGCATCCGCCCGCACTCCAAGACCCACAAGAGCCCGGTCTTCGCGCGAAAGCAGATCGAGGCCGGAGCCATCGGCATCTGCTGCGCCAAGGTCGGCGAGGCTGAGGCGATGGTCGCAGGCGGCGTCAAGAACATCTTGATTCCCAACCAGGTTGTTGGGGCGATCAAGATCAAGCGCCTGGTTGCGCTGGCGTCCGAGGCCAACATCGTGATTGCCGCAGACGACCCGGACAATGTGAAGGCCATTTCGGCCGCAATGAGCGGAGCGGGCAAAGAGATAGGCATGATTGTCGAGGTCAACGTCGGCATGAACCGCTGCGGCACCGAGCCCGGCGAGGACACGACGGCGCTGGCCCAAGTGATCACCGACTCTCCTGGCCTGAGGTTCGACGGCGTGATGGGCTACGAAGGTCACACCGTCGCCGTCCGTGATGAGTCAGAGCGACGAGCGAATGCCGAGCTCGCGATGAACACGCTGCTTTCCGCCGTGGACAACATCGAGGCCGCGGGCATGCCGGTCAATGTGGTCAGCGCATCGGGAACCGGAACCTACAACATGACCGGCAAGATGGAGCGCATCACTGACCTTCAGTGCGGCTCATACATCTTTATGGACGGCGACTACCTTGAGGTCTTCGAAGACTTCAAGCCGGCACTTACGGTGCTGGCCACGGTGATCAGCCGACCGACCTCCGACCGAGCGGTAATGGACACGGGCATGAAGTCGATGTCTATCGACCGTGGCCTGCCGATTGTCGTGGACCAGCCCGGCGCAAAGTACACCGGGATCTCGGAAGAGCACGGGACGATGTCCCTTGAGGGCGACGCCCAACGACTCAAGGTTGGCGACAAGGTCCAGCTTCGACCGATGCACGGCGACACGACCATCAACCTGCACTCCCACTACTTCGGCTTCCGCAGCGGCAAGCTGGACTCTGTGATCGAGATCGCTGGACGGGGTCGTTTCCGTTAAAGAGTTACCGGGCCGGAGACGGCCAGAAGAGAATCTATGCACCACATCAAGCGCGGAATACTTATCGGGATTGTCGTCGGCATTGCGATCGTCGTGATCGTTGAAGTGATAGCCGGGCTGATCACTGGTGTGATCCTCGGGCTGGCCGCCGGAATCGTTGGCGGCGTAGTCGGAGCAGTCTTCGGGCTGTTCTTCCTGATCATCAGCCCGTTACGAGGTGGAAGCAGGGACTCAGCCGACGCTTAGTTGGGAGCGCATGTTCCTCTTCTGTGAGCCGGAACCGACAATTGACGTGAGTGCGTCGGATGACAAGAGTTTGTTCAGTGCAACAACGTTTGTTGGGGCGCGTTACGGTTTCGCCGTCGGTGTACGGTCCACGAGCGCTGTCGCTGATCGGGCGGGGCAAGCAGCGCACCTATGCCATTTCCAGGCGTCCGCCGTTAACCCGCTGGCCGGTCTCTCACCGTGTCCAGCGCGGCCAGCCCCAGCTTAAGAACGTCTTCCGGGGGCTGTTCGTCTCGCCCCGTTGGTGCGGCGAGACTTGCGCCCGACTCCAGGTCGGCGCGTGAGAACCAGTGCCATCCGTCGACCGGCATTTGATCAGGACGTGCCGGGACGGTGAAGTAGATGAAGTCGATGTGCTTGTGCGGACCGTCGACCGGGTCCTGGATGTCCTCGATCATGATCGAGTGTGGCACCGGCACGTGTGGGAGGGACTCAACGTTTGGAGGCAAGGACGTCGGAACAAGTTCAACGTCTAGTCCTGTCTCCTCAAGGGCCTCTCTGACCGCCGCCTGCAGAGGGTCCTCATTCGCCTCGACGTGACCGCCGGGCGGGAGCCACGCCTGCACTTTAGCGTGCCAGTGCAGAAGAACGGCGTCGTCT
>CAUZRH010000301.1:0-2816 GCA_963582115.1 Dehalococcoidia bacterium | reverse complement strand
CGTCCGGGAACATCGGATCAACGTTGCCCCAGGCGTGCGCGTGCAGGTCGATAAGCCCCGGCATCACATAACAACCGGACACATCTGCGACGCGTGATGCGGCGCTCGTCGGAATGTCCGGCGCTATCGCAGCGATCTTGATCCCGGACACGGCAACGTCCATCGGCCCATTGGTCCCGTTGACAGGATCGATTACATGACCGCCCTTCAACAGGAGATCACTCTTAATAGCGGAGTTAGACATCACACACATTCCCCTGTTTCTACCCTGTGTTCCAGATCAAGAGTCCTAATCCAGCGTGATAGTTCGGCCGGAATCTGAAGACTCTCTAACCGCATCAAGAACCCGCTGACAGTGCCATGCATCGACAAAGTTCGGCGCCGGTGAAGTGCCCTCTTCGATCCCGCGACTGAAGTCCCTGACCAGCAATCGAAACGCCATCAGACGGGGATCCCGGTCGTCAGAGAACGGCATCAACCGCGTCGGAGTCTCGATCGCCCTGAGTGGACCGCCGTCCTGGCTGCCAAGAATTCCACCATCCTCGGGAGGGTTCGGGCTGCTCTGCTCGGCATACAGCGTTCCTCCAGAACCCATAACGGAGATCCGTGCACCGCGTGCTGGAGTGACAGCAGAGGACGCGGTCATCGTTGCGCTTCCGCCGTTCTTGAATGTCAGCGTGAAATTGAACGAGTCGTCCGTCTCGGACTGAACGATCGCCCCTGATTCATCCGTCCTGTCCGGGTTGAATGTGTCCAGCCGGCCCGTCACCGTCGCAACATCGCCAAACCAGTAGCGCAGTCCGTCGATGAAGTGCGACCCGAGCGCACCCAGGAATCCACCACCGTCGGTCCGACGTGATGCCCAGCTCATCGGAGCTGGGGCACCGCCACCGCCTCTACCCATAAACAATTCAAGTGATGCCTGCTTGAACTCGCCGATATAGCCGTCATCAAGCAGCTCTTTGATCTGCTCTCGCTGCGGCGTGTGTCGGAACTCGTGAGCGACCATTGCCGTGCGGCCTGACTCTTCTGCGACGTCCCGCATACGAGCTGCCTGCACTGCGCTGAGTGCGAACGGCTTCTCGCAGAGAACATGTTTGCCTGCTTTGAGAGCCGCTATGGCGAAGTCGTGATGCGGCGCCGGAGGTGTCGCTATGGCGACCGCGTCCAGATCGTCCCGTGCTATGAGCTCGTAAGCGTCCGTGTAGTAGTCGGCGACATCGTTCTCACTGGCGGCGTCACGTGCGCGCTCGGCATTGCGACTGTAAACAGCGGCGACGTCCCAGCCTTCAGATCTGAATCCCGGTATGTGCACCGCCGACCCGAATCCGACTCCAATGATCCCTATTTTCCGGCTTTCGCTGGTCAAAGTGCGCCTCCAAGCGTCGGTTGGTTGTAGTGCGTATCGGCGTTATCACGGACGCAATTTTTAAGCTGCCAGAGCCTCACACGGCCCCAAAATTGGGACTTGGGATTTGGCTCGAATTGTTCAGGGTCCCGATCATTCACGCTTTTCGAGATCGAAAGCCTCGGCAATTAGCTCGTAAGACTTCATTCGGTCCGCATAGTCGTGTGTGACCGTAAGAACGATAACTTCGTCGGCTTCATACCTTTCGGCTACTTCAAGGATGCCGCGCTTCACCACATCGGGATCGCCTTCGATCGCCTTTTCCTGTTGCTGCGCCAGGTACGCAAGCTCCTGCTGCGAGAACTCACCGTCAAGCGCAAGTTCAGGTGCGGGGACTCCGTCAAATGGCTGGCCCTGGTCACGCCGTAACCTCATGAGATGTCGGCTCAAACCGATGCGTCGGGCGTCTTCTGCGGTAGCGGCGCAGGTCACGGACACACCGATGTTGACCCGAGGTTCCTTTAGCCAATCCGATGGTTCAAATGCCGCCCTGTATTGAGCGACTATGTCAGGGCCCCCGTCCGGGCTGATGAAGTGTGCCCATGAGAGAGGAAGTCCCAGCCGTGCCGCGTAGGTAGCGCTGCCCATTGACGACCCCAGCAGCCATGCCTCGGGCATCGTCGGTCCAGACGGCATGGCCTTGATACCGTGAAACGGGTGGTCTTCTGGTAACTCACCGTTCATGTAGTTCAGAAGATCGGACACCTGGTTCGGGTAAGACTCAATGGAAGCGCCTACTGGCCCCGGTTGAAGGGCCGCTGCGGTGTATCGGTCGCTACCGGGCGCACGTCCGATCCCGATGTCGATACGACCCGGATAAAGCGCTTCAAGCATCCGGAACGACTCGGCCACCTTCAGAGGAGAGTAGTGGCTGAGCATCACCCCGCCGCTGCCGACTCGGATTCCAGAAGTAGCCCCGGCCAGAGCAGGTATCAATATTTCCGGTGTCGGGCTGGCAAGAGTCTGTGTGTTGTGGTGCTCGGCCAACCAGTAGCGGGTATAGCCAAGTCGGTCGGCTAACTTCGCTAGCTCCACCGTGGCGAGTACCGCCTCGCGGGGTGTGCCACCCATTCTGATAGGGGACTGGTCCAGAACGCTAAGTCTCAAGCGTAAAACTCCCAATATCCCCCAGATACCCAAAATATCCGGGAGAGCGCCGTTATTTGCTGTGTCGAGGGCGAGGATAACCCCTTAAACACCGAATGTACGCGGAAGTTCAGGCAACTAGTGGCCCAGGATCCGAAGATTTAAGCACTCAGGTTCAATGGGAAGATGTGGCGACGTGTGTGATGCCTCCCGAAGATCCTGATTCCGACTTTGCCGTGACCCTGATGCACCTAGACGTACTCCTGACTGCGGCACCGGTGAGACGACCAGAAAGGGAGGGTAGTTCCACACAGCGCTCATC
>CAUZRH010000300.1:0-2818 GCA_963582115.1 Dehalococcoidia bacterium | reverse complement strand
GGCCATGCCGATTTAGTTCTTTAAGTTCGGTGGGCTGGTATATCAGAGGATTAACAGGCAACTCGGAATACGCTCGAACGCGACAGCACGCCCTGTGATAGCAGGGCGTGCTGTTTTTTCTTTCCGGTAATGCCGGGTCAGAGTCGGCGATTAGATAGCGTCTATGATCCCGTTGAACGTCTTGCTTGGGCGCATCGCCGCGGTGGCGAGAGCGGTGTCCGGCATGTAGTACCCGCCGAGGTCCTGCGCTGATCCCTGTGCAGAGATCAACTCGTTGAGGATCTGCTCTTCATTTTCGCCAAGGGCATCGGCGACACTCTTAAATTTCCCGGCGAGGCCGGCGTCCTTGTCCTGGTCCCTCAGAGCCTGCGCCCAGTACAGGGCCAGGTAGAAGCTGCATCCGCGACTGTCGATCTCGTTCACTTTCCGTGAAGGCAGCCGAGCGTTTGTCAGGTAGTCAGCGGTCGCCTTGTCCAGCGCCTCACTGACCACCCCTGCGGCCGCATTGTCAAACTGATCGGACAGGTGCTCCAACGATGCCGCCAGAGCCATGTACTCGCCGATCGAATCCCAGCGGAGGTGACCCTCTTCTTGGAACTGTTGCACGTGCTTCGGTGCTGATCCACCGGCACCCGTCTCAAACAGTCCACCGCCGTTCAGCAACGGAACGATGGACAGCATGCGGGCGCTGGTGCCAAGTTCAAGAATCGGGAACAGGTCGGTCAGGTAGTCCCTGAGAACGTTCCCCGTCACGGAAATAGTGTCTTCACCCCTGCGGATTCGTTCCAGGGAGAACTTGATCGCTTCGACCGGAGCCAGGATCTGGATATCCAGTCCGTCCGTGTCGTGATCGCCAAGGTAACTGTTCACCTTATTGATCAGCTCAGCGTCGTGTGCACGAGTGCTGTCCAGCCAGAACACGGTGGGGGAGCCGGTGGCTCTTGCCCGTCGTACCGCCAGCTCAACCCAGTTGCGGACCGAGACGTCTTTGGTCTGGCAGGCCCGCCAGATGTCCCCGGCTTCCACGTTGTGCTCGATGAGCGTATTGCCACCGGCGTCGACGACACGGATGGTTCCAGCGGATGCCGCTTCAAATGTCTTGTCGTGCGAGCCGTACTCTTCAGCCTTCTGGGCCATCAGACCAACATTTGGGACGCTGCCCATTACCGTCGGATCGAGCTGCCCGTGCTTCTGGACGTCCTTGACTATGGCGTCGTAAATCCCGGCATAACTGGAGTCTGGGATGATCGCCTTGGTGTCCTGAAGTTCGCCTTTGGCGTTCCACATGCCGCCCGAGTCTCGGATCATCGGAGGTATTGAAGCGTCGACGATCACGTCGCTCGGCACGTGGAGGTTGGTGATGCCACGGTCTGAGTCCACCATCGCGATGCCCGGTCCGTCGTCGTACGCAGCCTCGATATCACTCTCAATAGCGGCGCGCTGGCCTTCCGGAAGAGCCGATATCTTGGAGAGAAGGTCGCCGATGCCGTTGTTTGCGTCCACGCCAAGCTCATTGAATACCGCTGCGTGTTTTGAGAATACGTTCTGGAAGAAGGCCTCAACGCCGTGTCCGAAGATGATCGGGTCTGAGATCTTCATCATCGTGGCCTTCAGATGAAGAGAGAACAGGACGTCTTTGTCTTTCGCGTCCTTGACCTGCTCACGGTAAAAACTGACCAGCGCGTTCTTGCTCATGAAGGTGCCATCAATCACCTCATCAGCTATCAGCGGCAATGACTCCATCAACACGGTCGTCGTGCCGTCAACCGCAACGTGTTCGATTTTCGCCGTCGTCGCGTACGGGATCGTGACCGACTCTTCATTGCTACGGAAGTCGTCGGCGCTCATCGTCGCTACGTGCGTCCGTGATCCCTCAGGCCAGGCGCGCATGCGCGGCGGGTTGGCCTTAGCGAAATCCTTGACGGCCTTTGGCGCGCGCCTGTCGGAATTCCCTTCCCTCAACACTGGGTTCACCGCGCTGCCCATCGCCACATCGAAACGGGCCTTGATCCCGGCCTCTTCGTCATTCGACGGGGCTTCCGGGTAGTCCGGAAGTTCTAACCCACCGGCCTGAAGTTCTGCGATACAGGTCTTCATCTGGGGGACGGAGGCGCTGATGTTGGGGAGTTTAATAATGTTCGCGCCTGGGTCTTCCGTCAGGTCGCCAAGCTCTGTCAGATCGTCTGGAAATGGTTGACCGTTGTTCAGTACCTCTGGGAACTGCGCAAGGATTCGGCCTGCGAGCGATATGTCACGGGTTTCAACCTCCACCCCTGCGGCGCCTGCGAATGCACGGGTGATAGGAAGGAATGCGTGCGTGGCCAGTGCCGGAGCCTCGTCGGTCCATGTGTAGATGATCGTGGGCGAGTTAGTCATGTTTATCCAGAGGGAGCTTCAGGTTGATGAGGCGGTACGTTAGGACGGCAAGTATAGGCAGGATAAGGACCCGTTGGTACGTAATACGCGATATGCACAGTCCTGAAGGCCCTGGAGTGAGTCGCCGGGGTACGAGTTGTTGGAAACCGATGTGATCGAGACGCGACAGTGCGCCCTGTTTTGGCGGGGCGCACTGTTTGAAGCTGCAGGTTTCTAGTGGGCCAGAGGATATATAGGGACCAACGTGTCCATTCTGAGTCCATTTCACGTACGGCAATTTTGAGTAAGTTGCAGCCGCTGCGACTACATCATTGATGTACTTATCAAAAGATACGTCGTACGCGTGACTTACCTGCGATCCTGAAAAATCTCGTGGGGTAGATCCATCAATCATGATCGCTGCCCAGTCACCGGAGGCACCGTAAGTTTCACTTCAAACGGC
>CAUZRH010000299.1:0-2825 GCA_963582115.1 Dehalococcoidia bacterium | reverse complement strand
CAAACTACACGTACCAGATCGGCAACTGGCTGGACCTCGGGCCGAGCATGATCGAAGTGCCTCAGACCGAGACCAATGAGACTGCGCAGGAAGCGGTCGACTTCTTTTACTACCGACAGTTCGGCAAGCGCAGCGCCGGTGGCGCTTCCAGGGTCGGGCTTGCCGAGAACACCGGTCGGCTTGAGTACGCCGAGTTCTGGAACAACTACGGTGTTCTGATGCTGCAGGTGGAGTCGATCCAGGCGATCACTAACATCCCGCGACTGATTCGACCGGGTGTTGACGTGATTTCGTGGGGCCCGGCTGACTTGACCTTTGACCGTGAGGCCAACCCGAACCACCCGCTATCGGTGTCCGACGATGCCTGTGTCGAGTACGCAGCAAAGGTGCTCGAAGGCACGGATACGAAGCTGATGATTCGCAACTACGACTGGAACCTTCGGGACAAGTACATCGGGATGGGCGCAACCGTCCTTCTCGAGAGCCCGAAGCCCTAAGGCTGTAACGCCGGTATGAACTCCTGGTCCGATCGTAATGCGGTGCTTGATCGTGAGCGCTCGGGCCGAGAGATCGCCGCCCTCTGGGACGCTGACCCGTGTTCGGTCCGGCTGGTGAATGATGGAATCAACATCGTTTATCGTTTCGAGTCGACTGGGCGCGGGATGTTCCTGAAGGTCTGTAACGCGGCGAATCGCTCGATGTTGGAGCAACGAGCCGCGGCGGAGTATCTGTCCCACCTCTCAGCAAACGGTGCGGACGTGTGTTCGCCGGCGTTGTCTCGTGCTGGGAGGTTGATCGAGGAGTATCGACAGGGCGACGACCTGTTCCTGGGCTGGGTGACGGACGAGGCCCCGGGGCGGGTTATTTCGCTGGAAGAACCGTCTGTTGTGGAGTTTCGTGCGTGGGGTGTGGCTCTAGGCAAGATGCATCGGGCGACCGAGTCTTATCGACCGTCGAACGATCTGGCGTATTTGACGTGGAAAGACCTGTGGCGGCAGACGGATGAGGGACTGGACCCCGAGGATACGGAGCCTGTCCGGGACGAGTATGAGCAGCTTGACCCGTGGTTACGGGCGTTGCCGGTAGATTCTGCTGGCTACGGGCTGACACATACTGATGTGCACACAAAAAACGCCATGTGGGACGGCGAACGGGTTCTGATGATCGATTTCGACGAGCCTGTTTATCACTGGTACGCGTCGGACGTGATGCGACCGTTCCTGGAGTTTGTACTGCTGCCTGTCTCGGAGTTTGATGCGCTGTTTGACGCGTTTCTGACTGGCTATCGCGAACACCGTGAGTTGTCTGATCGCTGGGTTGATGAAATTCCGCGCTTTGCCAGGATGAAGAATCTTGGTTTTTACTGGTGGGATGCTGTGAATAGCTATGCCGAGCGTCCCGAATATGACGAATGGATAGCGGCGATTCGACGGCGGTATGGCGCGGAGAGTTTGTGGTTGGGGCCGGGTGCGTAAGCCGAGTTAGAAATTAGTGCTCTGAGGTTCTCAAAGGGCCGGGTTGTGCGAGCGTTCGTTTATTTAGTAGGAATTTAAGGCGCCGTTAAGCGATCACCTTGAACTCGTAGGACGTGGTGTTTGTTTCGCCGCTTTCGAAGCGGTTCATCTTGAGAGGGGATATATCTACGGTTTTTGCGCTGCCTTCAAGAATGAGTTCGGCCATCACCGTACCAACTGCCGGGGCCAGCTTGAAGCCGTGGCCGCTGAAACCGGTGCAGATGTAGAGACCATCGATGTCGTCTACCTTGTCGATCACCGGGTGGAGGTCTGGCGTTGAGGTGTACAGCCCGGCGTAGCCCGTGAAAAATTCTGCTCCGGTGATCCCCGGAAGCCTCTTTGACAGGCGAAGCCACACGTTTTCCAGATAGTCCATGCTCGGCCGCGGATTGTAAGAGTTGGGGTCGGCGTTCTCCTCACGGTTGCCGTTGCCGACCAACGTCAGGTCTCCGCCCTCGGGTCGGAAATAGGTCATGTTGCCCATGTCTGCGCCGCCGGGATGGAAGGGTAGTTCTTCCAGGTTGCGTTTGAGAAGGAACACCTCGTGACGTGTGGCCTCTAACGGGAGGTCTATGCCTAAGCCGCTTAAGAAAGGCTTCGACCACGGGCCGGTGGCGACGACGGCAATATTGGTGGCATATCGCTCGCCATCGGTGGTTACCGCTACCACGCGGTCGTTCTCTATCTCCACGGAGGTTGCCGGGGTCTCCAGCAGCACCGTTGCGCCTAATTCACGGGCTCGGGTCGCGTAGGCCAGTCCTGTGCCTGAAGGGTCGGCATGACCGGAGCGCGGCTCCCATGCGAATGTCTCGTCGTCGTTGAGGGTGAATGCCGGGGCCAGCTCGTGAGCGTCTTCGCGTGACACGATCTGTGTGTCGATGCCGATGCCCTGTTGCAACTCGATGTTGTGGCGAAAGCCGTCGATGGCGCTATTCGGGACGAACACCATGTAGCCCGTTTTCACGAATCCGACATCACCGCCGCCTACGACTTCATCGAAGTTCTCGTATGTCTTGAGGGACTCCCATGCGAGGGCGGCGTTTACCTCGGTGGAGTAGTGCATCCGGATGGCGCCGGAGGAGCGTCCCGTGGAGCCTGCTCCCAGGGTCGTGCGTTCAAGAAGCACGGGATTCTGGACGCCGCGGGAGACCAGGTTGTACAGGATGCTTGTGCCCATGACGCCGCCGCCGATGACGACTGCGTCTGTTGTGACGGTCAAGGTTGCGCTGTCTCCGTTCGGCCTCTGGGTATTCGGGTCGGCGCAACGTATCACCCCGTTATCGCGCCGTCGAGATGCCTATCTTCACGCTA
>CAUZRH010000298.1:0-2829 GCA_963582115.1 Dehalococcoidia bacterium | reverse complement strand
TACGGCGACGTGGATGCACCCGCCAAGGAAGCAGCCGCAGCGGTCGCCCAGCGATTTAACGACGGTTTCCCGGATAACTTCGTCGCTCGAATACGAGACCTGGAGCGAGCCGGCGAACGTGACGCAGCTCCGGGAGCGATTGACGACTGGATAAAAGGTTAATCAATCTCTGAGGACTGCCCACGGGACCCGGGCCGAAGTAAACTGCAAATAGCTACAACGTCGTGATCGCATCCCCGGGCGTTTTCGGGAGATGCCGTCGACAAATTGGAACCCAATGACAACATCAACAACACCTACCCTTCTCGAGCGCCTCGAACGCGGCGACACGATCATCTCGGACGGGGCCACCGGAACCTATCTCCAGGAAAATGGACTGGAGCCAGGAGGCTGCCCTGAAGAGTTCAACGTGAGCCATCCGGACACCGTCAAGAACATGGCGAAGCGGTACTTCGACGCAGGCTCAGAGATGGTCCTCACGAACTCGTTCGGCGGATCGAAGTTCATGACCAAGAAATACGGTTATGAAGACAAAGTGTCCGAGTTCAACCGACTCGCAGCGGAACACGCACGTTCGGTCGCGCCTCCCGGTGGATTTGTAATCGGATCTGTTGGCCCCACCGGTGAGTTCCTTGAACCACTGGGGCCTGTAACTTCGACCGAGATGTACGACGCCTTTGTGGAGCAGATCACTGCGCTGGCCGAAGGCGGTGCGGACGGCGTCGTTATCGAGACGATGACCGCCATCGAAGAGGTGACCCTGGCCGTTCGTGCGGCCAAAGAAAATACCGATCTCGTCGTAATATCCACGATGGTGTACGACCCCGGACCGCGGGGCTTCTTCACCATGATGGGCGTCACCCCGGAAGACGGTGTAAAGAAGCTGCGTGACGCAGGTGCGGACGTCGTTGGAACCAACTGCGGTAACGGCATCGAGCGTATGGTCGATATCGCCCGACTGATGCGCGCCGTTGATGACGGCTACATGCTCATCCACTCAAACGCAGGTATCCCGGCGATCGTCAATATGGAGATCGTCTATCCCGAGACGCCAGAGTTCATGGCCGGTCACTTCAAAGAGTTGAAGGATCTGGGCATCAACATCCTGGGCGGGTGTTGCGGCACCGGTCCGGAACACATCAAGTCCCTCGTCACGGCCGTTAAGGGCTAACCCAGCCAGTCCCGACCAATCAGAGATAAGGATCCACCTGCAGATGACAACGCTAGAACTACTCAGCGCCCGGGAAGTAGTAACCCGTTACGGCGACTGCGTTGAGCTGGTGCCGATGGACCCAAACTTCCACGACATCAGCGTCGGCCTGTACGAGCTTGACGGTATCTCAACCGTATGGACCTTCAGCAGGCGTCCCGGCGTAGAAGACCGGATGCGTGACATCGTTAAACGATTGGTCAAGCTCGGAGGCATGGAGGTCGCCGATGCCTGGAATCAACTGCGATTCCCCTGCGGGCACCTCCACACACGGCCGCTCAAGTTCCTAACCACCGCCGCTATCGAGCGAACGGCTGAGCGCGACCGTCCTGAGGAACTTCAGATTCAGGACTCCAAAAGCACCCTTACGATAGACATGACTGGACAGCAATACGGCAATCGATACGTCTACCGAATCGCCACTACCGGCGAGGCCCGAAATCCGGCGCTGCGACTTCGAGCGATCATGGCCGGATTCGTTCGTTACGGCGAGATGGAAAAGATCGACGACTCCACCATCGCTTTCAACTGCGGCAAGAAACACGACGGGCTGGCCCGACTGATACTCCCCTACTCCCGCAACATCAGCGCCTTTGAAGACGCGATGGAGGCCGACGCCCTCCGCGGGCAGATGACCACCTCCACCCTTGGCTTTGCGAGTACTTAGCCTTTAACAAGGTCCCAAACACCTAAGGCCAGGAGGCCGCTCCCATGGCATATGAAGAGACGATGACGCCCCGAGAGCGTGTAATGAACGCGCTCGCCGGGCTACCCGTGGACCGTACACCGGTCTCCAACCCGACCAATGTCGCGACTGTTGAGTTGATGGACATGGTGGACGCCCCCTTCCCGGACGCTTGCCGCGACCCTCAGCTGAATGCCGAGCTTGCAGCGACCGGATACACCGAACTCGGATTCGACTCTATTCAGCCCTACTTCACCATCATCCAGGAATCGTCCGCACTCGGCTGCGAGATGCAGTGGGAGCAAAAGGACAACTGGCCTACCGTCCGGATGACCAACCCCATCTGGAAGGGCGAGAGCGACGTTAAGATCCCGGCCGATTTTCTTGAGCACCGGGACATGGTCTCTGTAACCGGAGCCATCGAGATATTGAAGAAGCAGTTTGGCGACGAGGTCGCCATCATCGGCAAGTCCATGGGACCGTGGACGCTCGCCTATCACGTGTTTGGTGTTGAGACATTCCTGTTGATGACGATCGACGACCCGGATATGACGATGCGGATCATGGACAAGCTGAAAGAGGCGACCGTCCTATTCGCAGACGCCCAGATCGCCGCTGGAGCGGATGCCGTCTGTATACCGGACCACGCCACCGGAGACCTTGTGTCCGGGGAGTACTACAAGCGCTTCCTGCAGGACATCCACACGGAGATGGCGCAGCGAATCGACGCGCCGCTCATCCTGCACATCTGCGGCAAGACGCTTGATCGGATGCCATATATCGCCAAGACCGGGATGGCAGCATTTCACTTCGACTCCCGGAATGACCCAGAAGAAGCGATGGACGCAGTGGACGGTGGGATCGGCCTTGTGGGCAACATCAACAACCCACAGACGCTCTACTCACGCGGACCGGATGAGGTTCGTAAAGAGGT
>CAUZRH010000297.1:0-2833 GCA_963582115.1 Dehalococcoidia bacterium | reverse complement strand
GTAATCAGGATCCTCACCGATGAGGGCATCGAAGGAATCGGACAAGCCGAACCTGCCAAGAGTGACCTGAAATGGCACTTTTTGTACTACAAGCAGTTCATCGTGGGCATGGACCCCACAGACGTTGAACGCGTGATGCAGAAGATTCGGAGAATGGGTGGATTCAAGCCCTGGGGCGCCGGAGTTAGCTCCATAGAGATGGCGCTCTGGGACATTGCGGGGAAAGCAGCAGGCGTCCCCGTGTACAAGCTTCTTGGCGGCAAGGTGAGAGACAAAGTACGGACCTACAACGGCAACGTACGGCGCTCCATGTCAGGTTCCGAACCCGAGGACTACGCGGAAGAGATGCGGTGGATGAAGTCCCGGGCGGAGGGCTTCTCCATCATCAAGCAAGGGATTTCGTTTCACGGATCGATGGTCCGTGAGGTTCCGGACTACTTTTACGGTGAGTTGGATACGTCTGAACGACACCCGAACAAGGGCCTGATTACCGAGCGCGGCATGAAGCACACGATCGCCTGTATTGAGGCGATGAAGGATGTGCTTGGTGATGAAATAGGTCTTGCGCTAGATTGCGGCCCGGGCTTCACCGTTACAGACGCCTTGAAGCTGGCGAAGTCGGTCGAGCACCTCAACGTGATGTGGCTTGAAGACATGATTACGGGCGACTACACGCCGTATGTGCTGGCTGACCTTTACAAAGAGGTTACGCCGTACACAACGACGCCGATCCATACGGGCGAACAGATATATCTGCGCCAGAACTTTATGAGCCTGATCGAGAAGCGGGCCGTGAATATCATCGGCCCTGATCTTGCCGACGTCGGAGGTATGGCGGAACTGAAGTGGATCGCTGAATACGCCGATCTGCACGGGATATCGATTGCGCCGCACGGCACCGGCGACGGGCTGATTGGCCTGGCGGCCCAGGTCCAGGTCGCCGCTACGCTACCCAAGAACTACATAGCGTTTGAGTACCCAACCGGAAGCCCGGACTGGTGGTATGACATCGTGGAGGGCTTGCCGAACCCGATTGTAAAAGACAGTTATATCGATGTCTGGGACACGCCGGGTCTTGGCGTGTCACTAAACGTGGAGGCAACGAAGAAGTACCTGCGACCTGAAGATGCCGACTTCTTTGACTAGCCTCTAGTTTGGTGCGTTCAGGTTCATACAATGACAGGAATCGCAAGAGAGCTTTGCAGATGGGCAGGTCGTAACACCTAATCTTGGGCCATATGGGAATGATGTGGTTTTGTATTCCAGAGGCACGAAGCGGATCCGAGACCTCATAATGGGGACCGGTTTGTTGAACCGCTAACCGTAGCTTCCAATTATTGAAAATCGGCTGGACCCGCCTTAGAGGGCGAAAACAGCCCGAGAACAGCGAGAAGAGCGAACTTGGAAAACCTGCTGATTGCCCTGGGTGCCGCGGCCATGCTCGGTGGCCTGGCCTGGCTGGGATACGTTGGATCCGTGATGAAGGGATCCAGGGGGAACGCCCTGGTTGGCGGAATAAGTTCCGTCGTCGTTGGGCTTGCGATTATCGTTTTGTCTTCCTCGGGCAGGGGCGATGAAGATCCATTGCAACAGCTTGTGCCTGACGGCTCTGGTTTCGCCACAGCGACGCCCGAAATTGATGCTACGGCAACACCGTTACCTGACCCGAAAGAGTTGTACCGGGAGGGCGCAAGTACGCTGGCGGCGTCAGCCGGGCGTGACCTGGCGCGCGTAATTCAACTTCTGGGTACACCTGCAACTGGAGACGCAATTTGGGAGAACGACGTGCGCCAGACCGCATCTCAGTTCATACGACTTCCGGTTCGTGCGAACGACCTTGTTCCGACAGAAGAGCAACTTGGGACGCATGATCTGCTGGTCAAAGTTCTCACCGGCCTTGCGGGCGCAGGACGCCAGATTAACGACAGCTTGGACGCCATCAAGTTTGAGAACGATACGTTTGCGAAGCGATCACTTGGCGAAGCGCTTGTAACGCTTAGAGACTCTTCTGACGCCATCGTAGAGATCATCAGTCAAACGGCAGAAGATGCCGAGTAGGCCCAACTCTTCGCGCTCTACGCTGTGTGCAAACCCCACCTCCCGTCAGGAAAATCGCTGTATTCGATGAGGTATCCACGGGCCACACTATGAATATGGGTTACGACCGACGGGGACTCCGTCGTAAGGCGTCGAAATTCGGAGGGCCACCAGGCCGTGCTTTTTGCGGGCGAGTCTGAAGGACGCGTCGATAGTCATCGGCGTATCGCTGTTCCTGCCGTATTCGCGGAAGCTCTATCCGGGGAGATCGTCGTAGCACTGGCTTTGAGCGCTGCGTCTCCGTGTACTCAGTTGAAGGCTGGGAACGGGTAGCGGCTGAGATTGGCGAAATGCCGACCACGAACGCCGAATCCCGACGACTGGCAAGATTACCTTCGCCTCGGCGTCTGAGCAGCAACCTGATCGGCAAGGCCGGATCGAATTGTCAAAGTCTGTCTTGAGCTATGCCGGCATCGAACATGATGTCACGGTTATAGGTACCGGAGACACAGTTGAAATCTGGGACCGTGAGTCCTGGAAGGCTGAGTTGGGTGACCTCCAGACCCGGGTAGCAGACGCCGGAAATCCGCAGGACGAACGCCCCAGTGAATGTGTGAGATGCGGCTAACGTGGTCCCTGTGCTGTCGACTACCGAGACCTCGGTGAACTGGGAGTTCTGTTCAAGGAACGTCAGGAGTAGATCATCCGCTTTGGCCAGCGTCCCGGGTGCGCTGGGGGATGTGGTTACAAGATCCGGATTTACGTTGGTTATCAGCGTGGAGAGGGCGGACGTAGA
>CAUZRH010000296.1:0-2833 GCA_963582115.1 Dehalococcoidia bacterium | reverse complement strand
TTGGCCGCACCAAGCAATCGGAATACGGGCATACCTGCCGCTTTTCCGGCTAGATCCCACAGGGCCACGTCCACCGGCGCCCATGCAGGGAGAGTAACGCCCTTTCGTGCTCCCAGGAGACCGAGCCGGTTCCAAAGCCATTCCCTCACGCTGGCGTCTTTTCCAATCAACTCTGGCTTCAAGGTTTTCAAAATCGGATCGAACAGACTCGCTCCGCCGCTGCGGAAGTCGCCGACAAAGCTCTGACCCTCGATACCCTGATCGGTTTTGATGCGCAGGACACCCTGCGAAACCTCGCCCCCGAAACGTCCAAGATCTGATTCAAGACCGGTGCCGCTGACATCCCGGGTTATGACGTCGATGGTGATATCGGTGATCTTCAAGATTGGTTCCTCTGTAGTTATGGCTGAGTCTGGAAATTGTCCGGGGCAGCGGAAGACGGCACCGGATGCTAACCTGCGGACTCATTCAAGGGGGCAGTAATGCCAGACAATAGACAACATAACGATTCACCGAGTCGTGAGCCCTGTGATGGGCCAGATCGCACTGGCGCTAATACCGCGGGCGATGTAGGGCGAAACGTGGCCGACTTGGGCGCAGATGTCACCGGACTTGGCGCGGGACTGCTGGGAGAACTGGCGGGCGCGCTCGATGGCCTTGTGGGAGGGTTGACCGGGGACAAGCCCTCACCCGGCTCAACTCGTCGGACGAAGATCCATTCATGGGAGCTACCGGCCCTGAGTGAAGATGACGACGATGATTCAGAAACAACGGACGAGTACGGCGAAGATTACGACCGCATCCACTAGCTGGCGGCTGCCGGATACGGCGACGGCCCGAAGATTTCAATATTTCATGCCATCTAATAGCGGAAACGCCTCGGACACCCCAGATGCCCAAGACATCCCGGCGATGGCGACGGCGGCGCTAGCGCGCTTTGGCGATCGACTCGATGCGCAGCAAACAGAGTTGCTTATCAAGACGGCGAGACAGCTTGAAAGTGCGGCGGAGGACCTACGCGAGTGGGAGCTATCAAATGGCGATGAGCCGGACACGTCTTTCAAGGCGATTGAAGGGCAGGACTCCTGATGGCTTATGATCCGTTGTTGGGCCTCTCTATCGGCGAACTCGGCGCAAAGATACGCTCTGGAGAAACCTCCCCAACGGCGCTTGCTCGCGCCGCTATGGACGCGCTGGACTCGGATGGGCGCAAATTAAATGCCGTAGCAGCGATTATGGAAGATCGTGCCATGCGACAGGCAGAGCGAGCCGAGGCCGAACTGGAAGTCGGGCACGATCGCGGCCCGTTGCACGGTATCCCGTGGGGAGCGAAAGATCTTCTCGCTGCGGTCGGCGCGCCAACCACCTGGGGCGCAACGCCGTTCAAGGAGCAGGTGTTCGACTTCGACGCCACGGCCGTAAAGAAACTTGAGCAGGCGGGTGCGGTTCTGGTTGCGAAGCTGGCGATGGTCGAACTTGCTGGCGGTATGGGATACGAGGAGCTGGATGCTGCGTGGACCGGGCCGGGCCTAAATCCCTGGGATCACGACTCATGGGCAGGTGGTTCATCGTCGGGATCAGGCGCGGTGGTGGCGGCTCGATTACTACCGTTTGCGATCGGTTCAGAAACGTTTGGTTCCATAGTCACACCTGCGTCTTACTGCGGAATCTCCGGCCTGCGTCCGACTTATGGCCGCGTCAGCCGGTACGGCGCGATGGCCCTGTCGTGGACGCTGGACAAGCTCGGGCCTCTTGCACGAAGCGCCGAGGACTGTGGGTTGGTGCTCGACGCAATCGCCGGTCCGGACAAGAACGATCCGACATCGGCTCAGCGCACGTTCCAGTACCCGTCGCAAAAAATGAGACGTGACGGATTTCGGTTTGCAATACCCGCTGGCTGGGACGAGGGCACCGAGCCGGAGGTTGTGGACAACATCAACGAGTCGCTGGACACCCTTCGACAGATCGGAACCGTCGAAGAGGTAACGCTGCCGGACATGCCCTCAGGGCAGGCGGCAAGGATCATCATCGCCGCCGAGGGCGCATCTGCCTTTGAGGACATCATCGAAGACGGTCGGGTGATGCAACTTCAAGCGCCAAGCTGTCGGGTGAAGCCACACGTTCACGCAATGATCCCGGCGCGGGACTACCTGCGGGCGATGCGCGTTCGTCGACACGTCTCGGTTGCGTACGACCGCATAACCGCCGAGTACGACGCCATAGTCGGACCAACAACCGGCAACGTATCGCCCTTACTGACGAAGGGGCTAGATAGGTCATCTCGGCCGACCACATCGGGACCAATAGGAGCGTCGGGCAACCTGGCCGGACTACCAGCGATAGCCGTTCCCAACGGCTTCGGAGACCGCGGCATGCCTACGTCACTTCAGTTCACTGGACGTGCGTGGACAGAATCACGCCTGCTGACGATCGCAGCGGAATACCAGGCCCGGACAAAGCACCACAAAGCAACGCCGGTCGTGTGATCTCCCTCTCCCATGCACTCAAGAAAAACGTGACATAGTTCTGGCGAACGGCGGGCCGCACAGTTCTTCAAATGCGCGAGTGGGACCCTCTTCGGAACTCGCAACAAAAGCGATCAACGGGCCGCATTGGAATAGGGTAATTCGAGAGCCCAGTCTGCGATGTTTGGCCCACGACACTCGGCGTTCACCGTAATATCGTCGGCAATATTACTAGCCGTCAATTCGCCTTCAAACGGATACAGATCAAATCGTTGACCACAGGCAGAAGCAGCGCCCCCCTGATATCAAAACTATTGAGTGAAGATTCATAGTCGGTCAGGCAATTTTCAATTGACGAAGTCAGACCA
>CAUZRH010000295.1:0-2867 GCA_963582115.1 Dehalococcoidia bacterium | reverse complement strand
TTGTGGTTGGCTACGGCGGCGCTCGTCCTGGCCCTTAACTAAACGGGAAGTTACGGGTACGCTTCCCTCTGATCTGATGGAATTGTGCGCACGTAACGCGTACGGGCTACATTGCATCCCTTTTTCCAGAGTTCTCGCCGGAGTACTCAAAGGTTTCTGAAGTACGGGATTACGTGTGCCAATCCGTCCTATGTTGTGGGAGCGAGACGGTGTTGGGTGGCCGACAACAACCACTGGAATTAAGGAATGTGAATGCCTGCCGGACGTGAGGATTTTTGGAACATCGGGTACCCCTTACCCGCCATCCTCGTTTACCTGGCTGCGCCGATAATTCTGGCCGCGGTCGTATATGGCATCCGGCGACGGTCGCTCATGTGGCGGCTTGGGAAGCCCGTCGAGGACTTCGGCCCGATGGGCCCACGTGTTCGCGAGTTCATCGGCCTGGGCGTGGTAGACCTTCTGGCCCACCGGAAGTTTGTGAAGAGCGAGCTTTACCCGGGCATCATGCACTTCTCCATCTTCTGGGGCTTCATGATCCTTATGCTTGCGACAACTGTTGCGGCGATCGAGTTCAACGTAGAGAAGTACCTGCATCGCGAGTTCCCAACGGTTGAGTACCGAATAGCAGCCGGATTTACCTGGGACATCCTAGGCGGACTTCTGGCCTCCATCGGGCTTTCTATGGCGGCGTTCCGGCGCTACGTGGTCCGACCTAACCGACTTCACTCTTACTCCGATAACGGCATCGTGCTGGGCTACCTGGCACTACTGCTGCTTACGGGCTTCCTGATAGAGGGCGCACGCATTGGAGCGACCGAACTTAACCCGGCAAGCAAGTTCTTTAACGAGGGCCTGGCCGGCTGGTCGCCAATCGGCTGGTTGTTCGCAAAGGGGCTGGATGGCGTCGGCCTTTCTGTGTCCGCTATGAAAGACCTGCAGCAGGTGATGTGGTGGACGCACGCCGGCATCTTCACGGCCGGGTTCGTCTACATCGCCGTCGGCTACAAACACCTGTCCCACATCATGGTGAGCCCGGCCAACATATTCCTACGGCCCAAGAAGCCTCGTGGTGCGCTAAAGCCGATGGGCGATTTTGAGACGCTTGAGACCTTTGGCGCAAAGGACATCACGGACTTCACCTGGTGGCAGAATTTGAACTTTGACGCATGCACTAACTGCGGTCGCTGTGAAGAGCAATGCCCGGCGTGGGCGTCCGAGAAGCCGCTTTCGCCGCGTGGCGTGATGCAGGACATGAAGGCGTTCATGGCGGAGCGCGCTCCCGTACTACTGGCGACGCCTGAGGGCGAAACCGCACCTGCTCCCGAGCGCGCAATGGTCGGCGAGGTGATTACGGAAGATGTGCTGTGGTCCTGCACGTCATGTGGCGCCTGTGTCGAGGCCTGCCCGGTATTTATCAACCACATCGACACGATTGTGGACATGCGGCGATATCTTGTGCTTGAGGAGTCACGGCTCCCGGAGACGGCACAGGCGGCGCTTCTAAACCTGGAACAGCGTGGTCACCCCTGGCAGGGAACCACATTGACCCGCACAAGTTGGATGGAGGGACAGGACGTCCCGACCATCGAAGAGAACCCGGACGCTGATGTCTTGCTATGGGTCGGCTGCACCGGTGCGTTGGTAGATCGCAATGTGCAGGTCACGCGGGCCGCTGCTTCCATACTCAAGAAGGCCGGCGTCAACTACGCCGTACTCGGCAACTCTGAGACGTGCACGGGCGATCCAGCACGTCGCATGGGCAACGAGTACCTGTTCCAGATTCTTGCGGAAACGAATATCGAGACGCTAAAGGCCATCAACCCGAAGACGATCCTGACGACCTGCCCGCATTGCTTCAACACGATGAAGAACGAGTACCCGCAGTTTGGCGGCGTGTTCAACGTGCAGCATTACTCGGAGTACATGGCCGGGCTGATCGACGACGGTAAGTTACGAGCGCTGGCGACGATTACTCCCGAGAAAACGACTTATCACGACTCTTGTTTTTTGGGCCGGCATAACGGGATTTATGACGCACCAAGACGCATAGCCGCGGCGATACCGGGGCTAGAGGTTGTGGAGATGAGTCGCTGCAAGGAGCGGGGGTTCTGCTGTGGTGCGGGCGGCGGTCGGATGTGGATGGAAGAGGATGGAACCCGAATTAACCACATGCGTACCGATCAATTCCTTGAGACCGACGCCGAATCGATCTCGTTGTCCTGCCCGTTCTGCCTCCAGATGATGGAGGAGGGAATTGGCGCCAAGGGCGTGGACGACACGAAGTCCGCAAAGGACCTTCTTGAGATCATGGACGCCAGTTTTGAAGGTGCCGAAAGTGGCCCAGATAGTACCGCAGAGTCACCGGCCTCAGAGCCGGTCGGATCGGCGAACTAAGACACCTATGCCACGTCGAGAGTCGCCCGCAAAACGCCGCTCAACGAGTACCAGTTCGTTTGGTACAAGCGGTCGATTTTCGCACGACTCATCTGCGTATTACTCCCGTGCTTTCCAGCCCGAAATCGACACCTCAAACGTAGGCGAGGAACAGGCAGCACCGGAAGATTCGCTGGATCAGATCTACTCGCATACGAGCGAGGACATGCACGAACTGCCGGACGGCAGCGTGCATCTGATGGTCACGTCGCCGCCCTACAACGTGGGCAAGGATTACGACGAGGACCTGACTATGGACGACTACCGCGGGCTGCTGCGACGGGTGATCGAAGAGACCTGGCGGGTGATGGCTCCTGGCGGGCGGGCATGCGTCAACGTCGCCAATCTCGGGCGAAAGCCATACATTCCTTTACATGCCTATGTGATCTCGGACGCCTCCGAAGTAGGGTTCCAGATGCGCGGCGAAATCATCT
>CAUZRH010000294.1:0-2869 GCA_963582115.1 Dehalococcoidia bacterium | reverse complement strand
ACAGGAATACGACCACATTGGCGATGTCTTCCGGTAGCCCGATGCGCCCTATCGGTGCATTCCCGCCTTTGGACTCGACTATCGCATCCAACTGATCCGGGTCCCCGGGGATACCCGCACGCATGAGCGGCGTGTCGATCGAGCCCGGGCAAACGGCAAGGATCCGGATATTCTGCCGGGCGTAATCAAGCGACATCTGGCGTGTTAGCGACAGCACTCCGCCCTTGCTTGCTGCGTAAGCTGTCACCAGCGGTGCGGACTGCTGGCCCTGGACGCTGGCGTTGTTCACGATTACGCCGCCACCGCGGCTACGCATTACCGGAATGGCGTACTTGGACATGAGCCAGTAGCTCTTCAGATTGATCGACATGATGGCGTCCCACATATCTTCGGTCGTGTCCTCCGCGTTCGCGTACGAAGCTTTTGGCTGTATGCCAACGTTGTTGAACACGAAGTCGACGCCACCAAAATGGGCCGTTGCAGCCTCGACAACACGACGTGGATCAGCCGGGACCCGGAAGTCGGCCTGCACGAACGCTGCTTTTCCGCCATCAGCTTTAATGTCGTCGACTATCTGGTGTCCGGCGTCGGGATCGATGTCTGCCACCAGCACACGAGCGCCCTCCTCGGCAAATCCGCGTGATGCGCCGCCACCAATGCCAAGCGCTCCCCCTGTGACGATTACGACTTTGTCGTCATGGATGCCCATGTTTACTTCTCCGTGTGCGACCGATGGCGATACGCGTATCGCACAAGCCAAAGATTGGTGTGATCAATTCTGCGTGGATGATACGACTGCCCTGCGATGTCCGACGCCGATCCGATTCAGCATTACGTCCAGATCATCGGCCCGTATAGTCGGTCCGGCCCGGGCAAGACAGGGGAATCCGATCGCCAGCGCCGCCATGCCCTGGATACAGCGTTGCGCTCCACCGCCGTGAGTTTTGGGTGACAACCGAAATAGATCCGCGGGTAGAGCACGATTCGCTTTGATGCCGCAAACCCCATGATATGTAGACAAAACAGACCAATTAGGGAGCAACACGCTTGTCCGGCAAGAAAAAAAACGTCTCGGCGTCAGACGAATCAAAGACAAATTTCGACCTGATCCTAGCCGGGCCGGAGGGCTGGCGCGATACGACCGTGGCGCGCCTCAGTCCTGACAAACGATTCGCGGTCACCGAGAAGATCGAAGCCGACTTCAACGGAGTCGACATCGCCCGAATATCATCCGCCGACGTATTAGTTTCCACGGTGGATCCTTCTGACCTCAGAGACCGGCGAAAATCCCGAAAAGATAGCTGAGGCTATCTGGTCAGCCTCGCGTGGCATGGTCTGGGTAGACCCGGAGATGAGCCGATGACTCAAAGACATTCACGCTGTGACTCAACGTCGATCGGTCGTCGTCCCAGGTTTCGACGCTTAGCTCACCTGGTTTAATTTTGGCCTACCGGTCTGACTCTGCGTCCGGGATTCCGTCAAGCTCAAGGGCTTCCTGGGATAGGCCCATCGCCCTGTAAGTGGAGTCAACGCTCTGGAGCGCGACAGAGGAACGTCGGTTGGCGCCTGGACTACTTCTTTGTGAACGCTGGTTTCACGGACAGAGTGACGTCCGCCGCAATCCACGCCGACGGTCTGCGTTCAGACCACTGCCCTGTCGCCATTGAGGTCACCTAGGCAGATCAACTCGGCTAATTGCGTGGAAGCCGAACGTGACTACGAGTTCCGTGATCTGTCTCGCTGAGCCGCCGTACTCCACAGTTCGCTGCGACAGCCGGAATGTCGATGAGTGCATCACCTCTGGTCGGCTCTTGGGCGACAGGATCAAGTTCACCCGGTCGGACGCTGGCCGCGTGAACAGGATGATAGTCGAGGCGATGATATTCCGAAGGTTGTTTGAGAAGAGGTAAGGGGTTCGCCCGTTACCGGATCACCACTGAACGAACATCGGCATCACGACGTGCGTGTAGCCATCACGGTCCGTTGCCCGAATCACGCCGGGGCTTGATGGCGTAGTTGTCTCAAGCGTCACGGTACCGTTGCCGAGCACGCCGAGGACATCCAGCAGGTATCGACTGTCGAAGGCCACCTTGGCCTCGTCTCCGTCGATCTCTGCCTCAAAGTCGCCCTCGTTATCGCCCAGCTCTTCCGCACGGGAAGCGATCGTCACCTTGCCCGGTTCGCCGTCTTCTCCGGGGCTGACAATCAAACGGACGATGCCGCTGCCGTCACGTGCGAAGATAGCCGCCGCCCGTGTCGCCTGCAGGAAGTCTTGAAGTTTCATAGTCGCCGTGGTGCCTGCGCTGGCAGGGATCAACTTTTCGTAATCAGGGAACGCACCCTGCACGAGCTGAGACACGATCTCGATATCGCCAAACTTGAACAGCACCTGGCTGGCCGGTTCGGTCACAGTGATCGTAATGTCGTCCGCCCTATCGCCGATGAGTCGCTGAACTTCCTGCATCGTGCGTGCTGGGACGATGAAGCCCATGTCCTCTTCCACGCCCGTAGCAAGCTCAACCGTCTCAACGCCCAGCCGGAAGCCGTCTGCCGCTGCCAGGGTGAGCTTATTGCCGGAGATCTCTACCTTGATGCCTGTGAGTACAGGACGTGAGTCTTCGGTAGCGGCCGCGAAGGCCACGCGTTCGATTGCGCCCTTCAGGACGTCAGCCGGGACGGTAATCGTGGTTCCGTCGTCTACCGTCGGGATCGGCGGGAACTCTTCGGCATCAGTGCCGTTTATATTTGCCTTGAAGCGGGCGCATTCAAGCGCAACGCCTTTGGGGCTGTCCATGAGATCGATTTCGATCTTATCGTCGGGAAGCTGGTTCACGAACTCAGTCAGAAGCCGAGCAGGGATTGTCACAGA
>CAUZRH010000293.1:0-2871 GCA_963582115.1 Dehalococcoidia bacterium | reverse complement strand
AAGAAGACCCAAAATAAGGTGTCAGGCCAATGCTATTAAACAGCCCGGCGAGTGTAGATGGGCCGCCGAAACGGGTCAATTGAGCCATAAATGGCGAAGATGGAACACTTTCGCCGGGTCAGTCCCTCCTGCCCCAAAGGGGATTACCAACCAAGTCTGTAGCTGAATTGCCTTGCGTATTAAGGGGCTAAATTCCTAGCCTCGTTTCACCGTTAAAGGACCCGCGTGAGACATTTGGACAGGAAATTATGGGCCGACTGCTAGTAACCCTCCTTGGAATTGCCCTGGTAGCGACGGCATTTGCTGCCGTGCCTCAGGACATATCCGCCGATGACAACGTTCCCGAGAATGGGGTGACCCTGATCGCCGTAGATCTGGGCAGCACTTCGGTAAGCGACGGGGATGCGGCAATTGCCGAGACCGCTTTGCGGATACTTGCCGACTCCGCGGGTGGCGAAACCGTCGCACTCATGCCGTATTCGGACGAGGCGGGGACCGAAGTCGGACATTCTGCCGACGGATCCGAGCTTGATAATGCCGTCTCTACGCTATTACAGCGGGTAGCGAGCCGGGCCGAAAGCGGTGGTAGCGATCAGTTCGCAGCCCTGGCCTCGGCGTTCGGTTATCTGTCCGATGAGAGTGCACCGGCAGGGTCAGAAATTTACCTGATCACGGGACGAATGCAGGACGGCTCGCAGCAGAATCGTGACCGGATCATTGGCTTCGCAGATCTGTTCATTGCTGAAGGATGGAAGATCAACGCAGTCATGCTTCCATCGACCACTAACGAAGCGCGTGACTTTATTTCCTCGATTGTGAACCGGGCATCAGGCCGCTGGGACGATGCCGGAACTCTTTCCGGGATGGATATGTTTGCCCACCACGTTCTCGGTCTTGACGGTGAACTGGTTCTTGATATCGCTCTCCAGTCCGGAAACGCCGCTGTGCAGGCAGTGGAAGTTGCGCCCGAGACCACGCAATTCAGCGTGGCGATGGTCCGCAACTCCACCAGTGCCACGCTCGATCTATTCGATCCGCATGGAGTCCAGTTGGGTTCGTCGTCAAATGCGGCGCAGTTCATCAATACGCCCAATCTTGTCGTTGCGACCATCGCCTCCCCGGAACCGGGAACCTGGTCTTTGCGAGCCACCGGAGACGGCCTGCCGATCATGGCATCGGTAGATCTCCGTAGCCCGTTAGAACTGTCGCTGGTTGAGCAGCCTCCGCTACAGGCGGGACTGCAGTCGGTGCTCATGGCAACGACGAGTGTGGACGGCGTCCCCCAGTGGTTGCCGGGATCAGCGGTTACGGCCACGGTTATGTCTCCCGAAGGCGCATCCGTGGTGTTCCGGCTGAATGACAACGGAGAGGGCGGCGATGCATTGTTCGGCGACGGCGTCTTCTCGGTCGTGTTCGACGCATCAGGAGTTCAGGGCTTCAACGATGTCGAACTAGAACTCGAATGGGAGAACTACGGCGCAACCATCAAGGCCGTGGACTCGTTCCAAACAGAGGTGTTCCCGACCCTTCACATACAACCATCGGCCGGCGGTGCGGTTGAAGCGGGATTCAAGATTGTTGTTGGAACCGTCGAGGTGAAGGTCGGCGAGTACCCCCACCCGGTATTGCCGTCCGACATGACGGCACTTGTGACCGGACCGTCGGGTGAGTCCGTAACAGGATCACTCAGGTCGATCGACGCCCTGGACGACGGAACAAGCTGGAAGTTTGAGGTATTGGCGACCCCCGGCGAGACCGGTCGTCAGACCGTGACCGCAGAGCTCAACTCTGAATACGTGGGGCGAACCTTCAACACCTCAGGTCCGTTCGCCGAGACTCCCGTCACGGTCAACTACCCGGTTGCACCAGTCGCTGCTGTTCCGGAACCCGAATCGCTGGTCCTGCCGATCATCGGAGGCGTGTTGATTGGGCTACTCGTCCTTACAGGGATAGCGCTGTTCGTCATTGCTCGTCGACAGGTCGTTCCGCACGGCTACATCTACGACGACAGAGAACAGTTGTTGTTGGACCTGTCATCGGTACGCAAGGGCGGCCTGAAGGGCCTGCTGTCTAAAGGGGCGATCTCGGTGGCAGATGCACCAGAGCTACCCGTACCGGATGCAAAGCTGGTGTTCAAACGCTCTGGGATCGAACTCCACTACGACAACTCCGGGAACGGCACGATGCGCGTTGACGGCAAACCGGCAGCACGTGTCGTGGAACTAAGGGACGGATCCAGGATCGGGTTCGCAGGACGACTGTTTGAGTACACAAGCTCACGTCGCAGTGCACGTCCGACCTTCACTCCTTCAATGGAGGCGGCGCCTGAGCCGGCGGCCGGCTAGACCGGCGGCAACAACAAGCAATTAAAAAGGGCCGCCGGAATAACTCCGGCGGCCCTTTTTGTATCTAGACGTTTTGCGTCTGTTTAGCTCTCGTCTATGGTCACTGACTTGATCGACTCACCGGGCTCCCGGGACGATCCGGGGTCTCGCTCTGGAATACCCAGCACGATGTCCATTCCTTCTGTGACCTCTCCGAACACCGTATGCATTCCGTCGAGGTGCGGCGTCGCGCCGAACGTGATGAAGAACTGGCTACCGTTGGTGCCGGGGCCGGCGTTGGCCATAGACAGGGTTCCGGCACCTTTGTGTTTTCGGTCCGGGTGGAACTCGTCTTTGAAGTTGTAGCCGGGTCCGCCTGAGCCTGTGCCGGTCGGGTCGCCGCCCTGCGCCATGAAGCCCGGGATGACTCGGTGAAACGTCACACCGTCGTAGAAACCTGTGCGTGACAGGTTGACGAAGTTCTCGACCGTGTACGGGGCCTCTGCGCCGAACAGGCTGATGACGATCTTCCCGCCGCTACCCAGCT
>CAUZRH010000292.1:0-2884 GCA_963582115.1 Dehalococcoidia bacterium | reverse complement strand
TATCTCCGATGTGGGGCGGCATATCCGACTGGTATCACGGCTACGGCGGTCTGACCCCCTGCGAGGGCTACGCCAGGTTTGTTAGTGACAAAGTAATAGAGGTCAACGGCGAGCAGGTCACGGCGGACAAGATAGTGATCAACGCCGGAAGCAGGCCCTTTGTCTCGCCAATCCCCGGTATCGACACGGTGCCATATCTCACCTCAGACGAAGTCCTGTACCTGGACGAACAGCCGAAGAGCATGGTCGTCATCGGTGGTGGCTACATCGGCGCGGAGCTGTGTCACTACTTCAGCGCACTTTGTACAGAGCTGACTATTGTCGACATGGCGCCTGACATGCTCATGATCGAAGACCCGGAGATTCGCACCCGCTTCACAGAGGCGTTCAAGGCGAAACCCAACGCCAACGTCGTACTGGGCGCTGCTGTGAAGTCGGTCGCTGGCGACGAAAATAGCGTAAGCGTGAAGCTTGAGGTAGACGGCAAGGAACAGACGGTTACCGCCGAGAAGTTGCTCATCGCGACAGGTCGACGCCCCAACACCGATACGCTGAACATGCCCTCGACCGGGATCAACTTCGTAGGGGCGTATGGCAACGCCTTGATCAGCCGGTCACGGCACCCTGTGCGGCTGGCCCAACAAGCTTGATGTACTTGCCAAGCGTTCCGCGGGTGTACCCGGGAGGCGGAGCTGTCCAGTCGGCAAGCCTGTCAGAAATCTCTTCATATGAGAGCCGGACATTTAGCTCAAATCGCTCCAGGTCCAACTCGATCACGTCACCGTCTCGCAAGGCCGCTATCGGTCCGCCGAGTGCGGCCTCCGGCCCGACATGGCCTATCATCGGGCCATGTGTCGCGCCGGAGAATCGGCCGTCCGTCATGAGGAACACGTCTTCTCCAAGACCCTGGCCAAGAATTGCGCCCGTCACGTCCAGCATCTCCCGCATACCCGGCCCGCCACGTGGACCCTCATACCGGATCACTACAAAATCACCCTTCTTGATCTCACGACGTTGCAGTGCCTCCATAACGAGCTCTTCGCGGTCGTACACACGTGCCGGCCCGCTCCAGTGCGAACCGTAATCGTGCCCGGCGACCTTGAGAACCGCTCCGTCCGGCGCAAGATTTCCGTGGAGAACCACCAGACCGCCTGTGCTGGCAAAAGGATCATCGGCCGTCTTGAGGACCGTCATCTCGGAGCCGTCATCCGGCACATCTGCCAGATTCTGGGCGATCGTCTTTCCTGTGACTGTGAGCGCGTCTCCGTGAAGCAGCCCCGCGTTCAGGAGTCGCTTCATGGCGAGCGGGATTCCTCCTGCTATATCCAGGTCATACATCAGGAAATCGCCGCCCGGCTTCATGCTCGCGATCAGTGGTGTGCGCATGCTGATCTCGTGGATGTCCTCCAGCGTGAGGTCGATCCCCATTTCGTATGCGATGGCTGGAAGATGCAGCGCACTGTTGGTCGAACCGCCCAGGGCTACTACAAGGGTTACAGCGTTTTCAAACGCCTTGCGAGTCAGGATGTCGGATGGCCGTATGTCCTCCCGTAGCAGGTTCATGACCGCTTCACCGGCGCGACGGGATGAGTTTCGTTTCCGGCTTGAAACCGCCGGCTCGGAAGCCGAGCCAGGCAGGGACAGCCCTAGCGCCTCGCCGATGCTGGACATCGTGTTGGCGGTGAACATACCTCCGCACGCGCCCGGCCCGGGGCAGGCTGCGATCTCCATGGCGCGGAGTGTTGCGTCATCAATCTCGCCGACTTGGTGCTTGCCAACGCTTTCGTTCACGTCCTGAAGCTGGAACGGCTTGCCTTCCCAACTACCGGGCAGTATCGATCCGCCGTACACAAACACTGCCGGAATGTTGAGTCGGGCGATCGCCATCATCGAGCCGGGCAGCGATTTGTCACATCCGGCGATCGGCACGACGCCGTCGAAGCGCTCTGCAAAGCAGACCGTCTCTATGGAGTCGGCGATGATCTCCCGCGAGACAAGTGAACCCTTCATGCCTTCCGTGCCCATTGATATGGCGTCGGAAACGGTGATCGTGCCGAACATGAACGGCGTACCTTCGGACTCGGATACTCCCTTCTTGACGTCTTCTACAAGGGGAGCGATGCCGAAGTTACAGACCGTAACTTCGTTGTGCATTGAGGCCACGCCTACAAAAGGCTGGTTGATGTCTTTATCGGATAACCCCATCGCCCGCATCATCGACCTATGGGGAGCACGTATAGCGCCCTCGGTCGTCTCCCATGACCGCCACTTCCCGGGAGCGCGCTTTGCTTCCCTGCCTGGAGGAGTCGTCTTCTCGCCGGGAGTTGTCGTGGTCATTGTGACTCCTGAGCATGGGGGCGTGAGAGGGTCGGAATGCCGGTACTGCTAAACGGGAGCGCCTGCTGACGAATTTGATTCAATACCGATGGCCGCTATGCAGCCACGCCGGGAGTCTATCTTGGAATCCGCTGCAACGTGATCCGGAACCCTGTAGCGGCGGGGCTTGCACCGGACGCCAATCAGATCGAAGCGCTCGACGTATCGACATCTCTGAGTTAGGGTCCGGGTCGATTCGCTCGTATAACCAGATTCCAAATCTCAAAGCCCATGAATGGGCACGGGGAGGCTACCTTGGATTTCGGTACGTTTATGGAATTCCACGCTCGGCCCGGGCGGTCGCAGGCGGAAGATTTCGCCGAGGGTTGGCGACAGGTCGACCTCGCTGAACAGGCGGGACTGGACGCCATCTGGATGGCGGAATCCCACTTCCAGCCGGAGCGCGCCGTCATGACCGCGCTGATGGCGGTCGGTTCTGCGATCGCTGCTCGAACGAAGCGTGTGAAGATCGGAACGGCCGTGCAGGTGCTGCCGCTTACCGACCCAA
>CAUZRH010000291.1:0-2906 GCA_963582115.1 Dehalococcoidia bacterium | reverse complement strand
GTATACGGCGTTTATGGTGACGCCGGTCTGGGTCGGCCGATTCCATAGCGCCGTCGAGACCGGTCCACCGTTGTCCCAGACGAAGATTCGCTTTTCGTCGATACCTGATCCTGCCATCTGACGGCCGGTTGACGGATTGGGGATTCCGGTCTCTTCGATAAACGCATCGAGCCAACTCGCCAATAAATCCAGATCGTCAGACACCGCAGGTCGCAATTCACCCGCTGTTGAGGCAGGGGGCATGACCTTTTCCAACCGATAGATTCGCTGGGCCATACCTCGACCGATGGTCCCGCCGGTAAGTTCGGCCCAGTTGGTTGCGAATCTGGACGCCAACCTAGAAGGTCCGAGTACTCCCGGTGGGGTTGTCCCGGCGTTATGCATCCGGCGGGCCATAAGGTCGACCGCCTCGTCCGAATCCCCTGTCAGCACGACGTTGTACGGCGGCGTGTGAAAAGCCGTGGCGATGACTTCTCCTTTGTACGCGACCGTGACCCACAGGTGGTCGGACGAGCTATTCGACGCTAACGTCGCAGCCACGCCAAGGGTCAGGCTGTTCTCGGCCTCGTTGCGGAAAAGATACGGCTCGGCAACTCCCAGGAAGTGGGCTCCGTCGGTGTGAAGGGTGAACTCAAGTGCCATCGCAGGTTCTCCGTGGCCATGCCTTTCGGATTGCCGTATCGACGTGTACCGAGCATGAAGTGGGTAAGAGATGCGAGGATACGCCTCGAACCCACCGACGAACATCCCGCCCATCTCCCGGGGAGCCAACCATGCCAGAGGTTTCAGGCCTGAACGACGACGCCCAGAAGGCCATCGCCAGCGACAAGACCATCGACATAACAACGACCGGGACCCGGTCTGGCCAGCAGCGCAAGACCGAGATCTGGTTCATGTTCATAGAGAGTCGTGTGTTCATCACAGGCACTCCCGGCCAACGTGACTGGTACGCAAACCTCGTGGCCAACCCGGAGTTCACGTTCCACCTGAAGGAGTCGGCGAAGATCGGCCTCTCGGCTCGGGCGGTTCCCGTCACCGATGCAGCGGAACGTGAACGCGTGTTGTCGGCTCCAGAAACCGAGTGGTACAGGGGGCAGGCGACTATGGAGCAACTTGTCGCCGATAGCCCGATGGTCGAAGTCCACTTCCAGTAAGCTGCCGGGAAACCCCTCACAGGTCAAACGGAGGCAGTGTCATAAATCCCGAAATCGAAAACGCACTTCAAAACGATCTCGTGGTCGACATCACAACCACAGGTCGGCATCCCGGCGAGCCACGACGCATCGAGATCTGGTTACGGCCTTTAGCCGACCACTACGTCATCGCCGGATTGCCCGGGACACGTGACTGGTTCGCCAGCCAGAAGATGCCTGAAGGTCCCACCCACTACTTCTATAACGCTCGGTAGTTAGCGGCGACTTAGACGACCGAGATGCGGGTATCACACCCACACTGAGGCCATCACATACCCACCCTGATGCTCTCGAAGGGCGGGTGTCTCGGTTACCAACGTCCCGACAGCCCCGGCAACTCACCCCACATTCCACCGAAACACCGGCCCATTCGCCCCCTCCTTTGCTATGCTGGAGAGCACGGGTTTTGCGCAGCGAGATGGGTCAATAAACTCCGGGTTTCGCCGGTACCCCCCTCCCCCCTTGCATCAGGGCATCAGGGCATACCGGCACACTGGCTCGAACGTACAAACAGAACGACGGAGAGATCCCAAATAGCTGCCACCGACTCCCCGAGCATCGACGACGGTGATGCATCAACCCTCGACGCCACAACATCAGGACCACGAACCGGGATCTACCGCGGTTGGCCCATATCTGGCGTCGCTTTCCTGTCCACCGGGTTCGCCGTCGGCATGGCCCAGTACGCATTTGGTTCCTTCGTCGAACCCCTTGAAGAAGAGTTCGGCTGGACCCGCACCCAGATAAACTTCTCCCTCACGCTTGGCCTGATCACGGGATTCCTGTCGCCCATCGTCGGTCGCTGGATGGACCGGTTCGGCGCGCGGCCCGTGATGGTTATCTCCTTACTCTTTCTTGCGGCCGGGTTCCTTTTGCGGTCCGTGATGACCAACGCCGGCAACGTGACGATCAACGTCTCGCCCAACCTCCTTGTATGGCAGCCCGAGATCCACTTCACGTTCCTGACGCAGTTCTACCTATTCAGCCTGCTCCTCTTCGTTGGTTTTCCGGGTGCCACGGTCATGCCCGCCGGTAGGCTAATTTCGGTCTGGTTTGCGCGGACACGCGGCCGAATGATGGGGATCGTCACCGCCGGAAACAACTTCGGCGGGCTAACCATGGTCCCGCTGGGGACGCTGGTAATTGCAGCCGCAGGTTGGAGGTGGGGTTACGCCGTTTACGGCTTCATCATCATCATCATCGCCATCGCAGCCTGGCACTACATCCGAGACCAACCGGCGGACGTCGCTAAAGAGACGAACAAACGCTGGGCACCTGCCGCAATGGACGCCGCCAGCGCAGCGGCAGCCGCCGCCGGGTACACCGCCAGCCAGGTCCTGAGGATGAAGACGTTTTATTTCATAACTTTCGGCCTGACGGCAGCGATGTTCACCTACACAGCCGTGCTAACGCAGCTGATTCCACACATGGAAGCGGAAGGTTTCTCCAAGAACGAGGCCGCCGCCGGAATTTCGATCGTCGCCGCATTCGGTATCGTAAGCAAGCTGGCCTTTGGCCGCATAAGTGAGACGATCACGGCCCGATGGTCGACCGTTCTCAGCCTGTCGATACAGTCCGTTGGACTGGTGCTGTTCATCGTCGCCGACGGAACGAACCTTGCCTGGCTCGCCGTGGCCGTGTTTGGTCTGGGGTTCGGCGGGATAGGCGCGCTTATACCGCTCACGGTGGCGGAAGCGTTCGGTGTCCGATATT
>CAUZRH010000290.1:0-2912 GCA_963582115.1 Dehalococcoidia bacterium | reverse complement strand
GGCATGCGCCTCACGTCGCAGACTCCCCGGCGCTGGGGCGGTGGATCACTGACCGTCATACGGCCATTACTCCGCGTCCATCGTGAAGACACAGAGGAGTACTGTCGCGAGCGCGGAATCGTCCCGAGGTTGGACGTCAGTAACGAGTCGACGACCTTCTCCCGGAACCGCCTGCGCCTGAATGTTATGCCGGAGCTGGAAGCGATCAACCCGCGGGTCGCTGAATCGATCACCCGGCTGTCTGACACCGCGGCGGAGGAGTTCGCAGCACTACAGGAAGTCGTGGATGAGCTCTGGGAACACGTGCTCGATAACTCAGACTCTGATGCACACACGGTGACTCTGGACCGCCGACTATTAAAGATCACCCGCCCTGCACTCAGACGATCTCTGCTACGGAAGGCATTCGTCGAGGCCGCCGGTACGTCGGTCGATCTGCTTCGTTCTCATATCACTGAGATGGACCGGCTCACCGAAACGGGAGCCGGTCGGTCATTGGACCTGCCTCATGGGATTCGATTTGAAACCCGTACCGACACAGTGATGTTCTCCCCGGTCGGTATGGAAAACGTTCCCTATCCTGAGCCTATTGAACCGTTCGAGATGTCTGTTCCGGGGCGTATCGAGTTTCCGGGCGGCAAATCGGTTGAGCTAGAACTGATCGACCGGCCCGACGATCTGGATACTAGTTCCGAAACCTTCCAGTACGCCGACCCCTGTGCCTTTGAAAGTGTTGTGACGCTGCGCAATCGGGGCGAAGGCGATCGTTTTCAGCCGCTGGGAATGGACACCGACACGCGATTGAAAGACCTTTTCGTAAACGCCGGGATTCCCCGTTCCTGGCGGGACCGCGTGCCGATACTTGAAGGCAGCCGTGGGATCGCATGGGTTTCAGGCTTGCGAATCGCTGAGTGGGCCCGGGTGTCCCCAGACACGGAAAAGGTTCTCCGCATCAGCTTCACATCTTAATCGGGCTGGGATTAGCTGAGCGGGAGACACGAGCTTCTTTAGAGCACTCGAGTCAGGCGTGGGTTTAGCGTGATGCCCGGAACGAAGCCACGGCGTGCGACCGGCCGACCTTCAAGTTCTTTTATCTCAGCCTCGAACTTGATCGGCTGCGCGGCGCCGATGTGGAACCCCACACCATATGCAGCCACCGGAGCTCGTTCGTCAGTGAACGCCTGAATCTGCTCCGGCTTCAAATCGCCGCTCACAAAGATATCCACGTGGTTGAACCCAGCCTGGTCTAACCGGGCCCGAAGCTCGTGAACCAGCTCCGGCGTCACGCCACCTCGTGATTCTGCCGTCTCAAGCCGTACACCTCGGAGACGGTCCCGCAACATTCGTGAGACCTCGATAGATTCGATCGCCTCATCGCCGATAGTCCCGACGACGGCAACGCGCTGCACCTCGGGCGGCATGTTTCGGTCGAACGCCTCGACAGCGGACCGGGTGTCGCCCATCACAATCACAAGCGCTGAAGCCATCGTGCCGGACGCCGTAACGCCTGCAAGTCGAGCGCCGAGCACCGAAGAACATGAACTTGCGCCACCCGTCACGGCCGAGTAGTCCATCACCCCGACAACGCTGGGGTGAACATGGTGTGCGCCAAGAGAAACGATAGGCACGCCGTCTGCTGCATCCACACATTGCCGCGCCGCCGTCGCCCAACCGGCGCTGGACGAAAGAATCCCGTTTATCGCCGTCTCATATAGCCCAAATGACGCGTAGGGACCACGAACCCGGAGCACCACCTCGCCCTCGTCGAAACTACTTGCCTCGTCGAGAGCCCACACCTCGCGCCCCGTCTCGGGCAGGTTCCGGTTGAGCAGGGATTTGACGTCGTTTATCCCGGCAAGAACGCCCGGTTTTCCGGGCGAGAACTCCATGACAACCTCGGGGTTGATCGATTCGTTACGCAGAATCTCCCGGGCGCGGTGGAGCTCGATGTCGGCCGTATGGCCCAACACCAGTGCTCTGGGTATTTCAGGATCGCGATTAGTCATCGGCGCCTGTACGGTTTATCTAAATCTAGCAAATCTGGTAACACGGGGATATCAGAACTGTGCGTACGGGATCAGAAGCGTTCCGGTGCGTCTCCGCAAAAGGTTGCGTCACTCTATCGACGCCTGGACGGAGGGGTCAAGGTTCCTATGGCCGACACTGGCACGTGTCATAGACGCTTCGCCTTGGGGATGCCGCCAAATCGGAGGCGCAACAGTCCCTTGATATCTTCAGTAGCCGTCGCTGTGACATGAACCCGGGTGTCGGGATCGTCTTGCCAGTGGACCGGGTGAGACTTGATCTTGTACCCGGACCTGGCGGCGATGATCAGCAACTCCGTATCGAAGAACCAGTTGTTGTTCACCACCAGTGGGATACATGCCTCAGCCGCCTCACGCGTGATTCCCTTGAAACCGCATTGTGCGTCTTTGAACGGCGAGAAAAACATGACCCGGTGCATCAGGTTGTAAACCCGTGACGTGATCTCGCGCTGGAGCTTCCGTCCTACGACTTCAGACCCTTTCATCAATCGGGACCCTGTAGCAACCTGATACTCGCCGGATTCCAAGGCCTCGACAAGTGGCATAAGCGCGTCGAGCCGGGTCGAGAGGTCGACGTCCATGTAGAACCTGATGTCGGCGTCGCTCTCAAGCCATGCCTTCTTCAAGGCACGTCCTCGTCCACGCTGATCGAGACGAGTGATTTGGATGGGGTATCCCTGCTCCGCAAGCTCCCCGGCAACCTCCTGCGTCCTGTCCGTCGATCCGTTGTCGGCGACGGTGATCTGCCAGTCCCGTCCAGGATGCTCTGCGATGAAGGCCGACAGCGTTTGAACGCAGCGGGGTAGCGCGGCCTCTTCATTGAGGACCGGGATGACTATGTCTACGCTCGCTGCCATCTAGTGTAGG
>CAUZRH010000289.1:0-2917 GCA_963582115.1 Dehalococcoidia bacterium | reverse complement strand
TATCCACGAAGTTGCCTGAACCGGCCAGCGCCGTAATCACTCTCGGCAACGTACAGAGTTTTGTAGTCGACGGAAAACAACAGCCCGTTGGGCATCGTGGAGTCGAAGGTGCGCTGGACGGCTATGTAATTTCCGTCGGGCTGTGGGTCGGCCGAGATGATGGCCGAGAACTCGATACCCATATCAGGGGAGACGTCGCTGATCCGATCAGAGAAGTAGATACGTCCCTGAGGATCGATCGCCAGGTCGTTGGGGCTGTTGATCCGCTTGCCGTCGAGCCTGTCGACCACCGTGACGCCCGGCTGACCATCCTCGTACATGGCGATACGACGACCTCGCCCTTCGCAGGCAAAGAGTCGCCCCTGGGCGTCAAAATTAAGGCCGTTGGCCCCGTTTGTGTCCGTGCGCTCCGTCACCACCGTCCCGGCGGCAGGGTCGTACGCCAGCATCCGGTCCATTGCGATGTTGGAGAACAGCAGTCGGCTGCCGTCCCACGCGTTGCCTTCAGTGATCGAACCGATCACCGGCAGTGCGTCTTCAAACGTCCATTCCCGGGGCATATGATCCTCCGCTACTTGAATCGGCCAGCACCCCCACGTGTTGGGGTTTCGGGCGGGCCAAGAATATCGAATCAGCCGGGATTATCGTGTCCCTGCGGATGGACCGCAATGCGGTGTTGAGCAAATACGTCACCGGAAGGCGATGAAACCGACTGTAGAATCGAGCGTTCCCGGGATGGTCTCCCAAAAGGATCAGTGATTGACCAACATTTCTGAACTGAAATCGGCACATAGAGACCTGTGGGACTCCGCGACACGCCACCCGTTCATAGAAGAACTCGGGGACGGCTCGTTGCCGGTCCAGAAGTTTCGGCGTTATTTCATACAGGACTACGTCTTCGTGAATGATCTGTCGAAGACACTTGGGATCGCCGAGGCAAAAGCACCCGAGATTGCACGCGCTAGGCCAATGGCCTAGTTTCAGTCGGGTTTAATGGGTGCGGAAGACGCACTTTTCTTGAGGGCGTTCAAAGAACTCGGTATTAACGAATGCGAATGGCGTTCAGCGACACGACTGCCCACTACAGTTGCGTTTGGTGATTTCCTGGTCAGGACTGCGTACGAACGCGGATTCGTTCAGGTTTGCGCCGCGTTCGCTGTCACCGAGGGCGTATACATGGACTGGGGGCAGCGTCTTGCAGATTCCGGGCTCAACCCGGACAACCACTTCTACTGGGAGTGGATTGAATTGAACACGGAATTGGTGTTCGATCAGTTCGTGAATTTTGTAGAAGAAGTCGTCAACGAGGCGCCTGCATCAATAATAAAAGGACTTTCAGCGGTGTACGAACGAACGCTTCAATACGAGATCAAGTTCTGCGATATGGCGTACACAGGAGAGTCATGGTGACCCAGAGCGCACAAAAACCTGCATTGCGGGCCATGACCCCATTGCCGGGTCAGATTCTGGCGGTGGCGCAGGCCATCCAGGCCGACCTCAAGACGTTCCCTGCGTTCGGTGTGTATGGCACATCGGCCATAACCGCCATCACCGCACAGAACACTCGAGGTGTCACCGACGTTCAGACGGTTGATCTATCGATCATAGCTGCGCAAATCGACGCTATTGTTGGTGACATAGGTACAGACGCGGTGAAGGTGGGAATGCTGCGCCAGCGCAGAGATCGTCAATCTGGTGGCCGGCAAGATACGGGACCATGAGCTGACATATATCGTCGTCGTCCCGGTTATGGTCGCCACGAGCGGAGACAGGCTTCTCCAAGAGAGCGCGATCGATGCCCTGAAGATGTCGTTGATTCCCTTGGCGACGGTCGTAACCCCCAATATCGATGAGGCTATCGCCCTGACCGGACTTGATATTCACAATCTTGAGGACATGAAGGAAGCGGCTCAGCAGATCCACAAACTGGGCGCACAAACGGTTCTGATAAAAGGCGGACATCTTGCCGGTGTTCGGTTCGAGACCGGAACGACACCGCAGATAAGTGATGTCTTGTTCGCCGGGGAGGCATTTACCGTTTTTAAGGACTCCCAAATTCCGAACACGAGCACACATGGAACCGGCTGTACTCTGTCGGCAGAAATTGCTGCCGGTTTATCACGAGGGCGACCCGTATCTGACGCAATTGCGGATGCCAAGGCGTATCTTACGGACACATTGAGTAACTCGTTCCCAATGGGTAAGGGGCAGGGGCCCGTAAATCACCTCTTTGGCTGGTGGTCAGGCAACGGGGCGGACGGGAGGGGTGGGGCCCGCACTCAGTCACCAGGGAGTCCGGATAGACGTATAACTCCGGATGATCGACCAGCGTAATTAATCAACATCTTGAACGACGAGGAACAAAGAAACATGACCCTGTATCTCACGGAAGCCCAGGTCGGCGAAATCCTGACGATGGATATAGCACTCGAAGCTGTTGATGAGGTTTTTGGAGCCTGGGGCCGTGGCGAGGTGATTAACCACGCCCGAAGTCGAATCGCCCTGGGTAGTGGTTCCTACAACCTTATGTCAGCCGGATGGCCAGACAAAGGAATCGTGGGATCGAAATCCTATGTCGGCGGTGCCGGAGGGATTGCGTTCCAGGTCATGATATATGGAGCGTCTGGTGAGGGCTTACTCGGCGTTATTGACGCTAATCTCATGGGGCAAATTCGTACCGGAGCGGCGAGTGGAGTAGCGACACGACATATGGCCCGATGGTGCGAAAGCAGCAAGGTCGCTGTGATTGGTTCCGGATACCAGGCTCGGACGCAACTGGAGGCCGTCGCCAGGGTTCGTGAGATCGAGACAGCGTCTGTCTACAGCCGTACCGCCGAGAACAGGGACGGTTTTGCGACAGCGATGACCGAGAAGCTTGAGGTTCCGGTGACCGCCGCAACGTCGGTGGACGAGTGTG
>CAUZRH010000288.1:0-2944 GCA_963582115.1 Dehalococcoidia bacterium | reverse complement strand
ATGCTGAGCGCCAGCCCGATCCACACCGCCGCGGATACACCGAACGAGTTGTCCAGACCAAAGTCAGAGACACTGGCAGGGAGCACGATATATATGAGCGAGTCGCCCATGATGACGGCCGTCGTCGGAAGGACAACCGCCGCCATCTGGCGTGGAATGTAAGCTCCAGATCGCTCTGAGGATGACTCAGATTCGGCGCGTTCTTCTGATCCGTGTTCAGCGTTTCCCGGAATACCCGGATTATCTGGGTTACGGGGAGGTTGGCCGGTCATCCGATTTCTACCCGGATTTACCAAGACGGGGTTTGATTAACCCCGCCCCAGCATTTCCATTGTTTCCGGGTAGAAAAAGTTCGGGCGTGCTCAGCTGTCCGAACCCTCGCCGTCACCGTTAGAAGCCGGCCGCCTTCGAAGTGCCGGCGGCCTGGGCGTGCTGGACGATCCATTGTCGTCACCATTGCCCGATCCTCGGACGCCTACACGTCGTCGAGAGGGCGTCCGGCGTACGGGTGTACTTGGGCCAGCGCCACCATCGGAAGCGCTCGGTCCGTTTGATGTGGCCCGGGACGGCTCCGGAGTGTTGTCTGGTGCCGTCTCATTGACGGGTCCGTTGTCCAAATTCACTGCGGTATCCGGCGAATCTGTGGCGGTTCGGCGTGTCGGAGTACGGCGGCGTGGCGTTGAGCGGGATCCGGCAGTCCGGGTAGAGGACCGGGAGGTCGTAGTCCTTCGACGGGTCGTTCGGCGGCCGCTATCGCTTGCGCTATCCGTACCACTTTCCGGGGTGGTCGATTCTACTGCGACCTCCGGCTCCGGGGCAGTCACTGCTACTGCGGACCTTCGGGAGGCCGGAGCGCTGCGGCTATTGGGACCACTCCGTGGTGTGCGCGTCCGACGGGAAGAAGCAGAGGTCGGATCGTCGGCAGTCGTCCTTCGCCTTCTGTCAGACCAGAGGCCCGTGAAGAAGGTCTTGTTCAACTTTATAACGGCGTCCGCAACGTTACCCGCCTCGCTCGACAGGTTGTTGTCGAAGGCCGCGACCTCGATGTGCTTGCCCTGGTTCTTTGCGGTCTGGATGGCAGGGAAGAAGTCGCCATCTCCGCTGACCACTATCGCCGTGTCGTAAAGGTCCATGAACGCAAATGCGACGAGATCCGTCGCCATAAACACGTCGACGCCCTTTTCGACCATCGTTTCGCCGTGGCGTTTGGAAACGCCCATGCGGACTTCCAGGTACGGCGTGTCGAACATCGTCTGCAGGAACTTCCCCTGTTCCGTGGCGACGTTGGGGTCGCGTTCGGAATCCTGACGAATGTTGTAGTAGTAGGTCCGGACCAGTTGACGGTCTCCGGAAACCTTCTCGGCAAACTTGCCGAAGTTCAGATCGTGTCGTCCGCAGACTTCGCCCAGGACGTGATAAAGATTGCTTCCGTCGATGAACACCATGATTCGCTCAGGGCGGTCAGACACGGAAGACGTAGCCGTTGTCGGCATTAATGCCTCCGGTACGAGTCCAACGTACGGTCCGGAATTCCGGGAGTGCATGGCGGGCGAATGCCCGGCCGGGCCGGTTGCAGCGAAATAAAAGGCGCCTGTGCGCAGGAAAGATCGACGTGGACCCGTTTGTAAAAAATATAAATTTCAGATCCGACCCTGCACCTATGGTACTCCCGGTCGAGCCTGAATATCAGCATCCTTCGTTGGTGCCAGATGCGTGATTTAGCGGCCTTATGACGCGAATAGCGTCGATTCAATCGTGGGACAGGCTCGCGACCGCCCCAAAGTAGCCCTCGCTACAATCGATTTATGGTCGGAAATGATTGTGTGTGGGATATCACAATCATTTGGAGGGTTTCATCTCCCAAACGTAATCACGATGACGAAAATCGTAATTGAATTGACCAATCGTTGCGAGGTTTGTAGCCTAACGCTCGTTCGGTGGTCGTGCGTGTTCCGAGAGGTTTCCCAGATGGGGAAGCAAAATCGGCCTTTAACTCAATGTGAGTCCAGGGCTGTCTAATGGATGCGTGGACGTTTACACCGTTCGATTGAATACTTAGGAGGGGCGACTATGACCTGGGCAGAGCGAGTCGGCGATCTAGCCACTCAACTTGCATTGGTCCTGATCAATTTTGGTCGGATCTTCACACTCATACTGAGAGTGGCGACTGACAAAATCGACGGGTTCGTTACCAACCTTGCAGAGCGCGGTGAAGGTGGAATCACACCTACCGGCTCTCTTGGCAAGGTATGGGTGAGCCTACCGGCGGCAGTGGCGTGGGGAGTGGCGGCGATTGTGCTGCGAACTGCATCTATCGTCACGGTCTTCGCACGTCAGCTAGCGGTAACGCTGGATGAGTTCTTGCGAGCGCTTGCCGAAGAGGGGGGCACTGGAGCTGTTGGAACGATCTCCGGCGGTTCAGCAGACAACGACGATTAGCCATATAGCGCGGTCGGTTTGACCACGTATGGGCATCGCCCGTTAAGCCGTTCGGGGCCGGACGAAAATGCCGGTCCCGACGGCAAATTGCGGTCGAACATGGCCAGACACACGTTGCGGTACGCGCTCGTGACAGAGCACGCGGGTGTCTTCTTATTTGCTTTATTGCAGGTTGTCATATTGTTGGGCCTCGTGTTCAGTGGGCTATGGCGGACCTTCGCAACGGCCTTAAACGCTTTCCCGTCCGGACTGGGAATGAAGTTCACCTATAGGCCGGACCGTTCTTTGCGCCCGCCCGCCTACGAGGCGTTACGGACTATTGGTGCGCTAGGCGATGGGCTAGGCAGAGGTGCGCGTGGTGTCTCGAATGTGACCGGAGCGCATCAACGGGCCGCATTCCGTGTACACGGGTATCTCCTGGAACGCCGTAGTTCGAATCACGACGACCGATAGACCGCATCCGAGCTGATCTCGAATTAGCTCTTAGCTCACCCCCCCCCGTCGA
>CAUZRH010000287.1:0-2944 GCA_963582115.1 Dehalococcoidia bacterium | reverse complement strand
CACGGCGACCTTGAGGTCTGTCTTGACGCCCTTCAAGGCTTCGTCTACCTCCCCGGCCAACTTCAATACGTCTACGTCTGCACGCCCACAACTGGGGCATGCGATAAGCGTGGCGCCGTGGGAGCGGAGGTTTAGAGATTTCAAGATCTCGAATCCGGTTTTGACCTCTTCGCGGGAGTCTCCAGCGAGCGACACACGGATCGTGTCCCCGATGCCCTCAGACAGGAGAATGCCCAGCCCGACGGCGCTCCGTATGCCGCCCGCAAACGGCGTTCCGGCTTCTGTGATACCCAGGTGGAACGGGTACGGGACGAGGGGTGCGAGCTTGCGGTAGGCGTCCAGCGTGGTCGGCACGTCGAATGCCTTGAGCGAGATCTTGATGTCTTCAAAATCGAGCGCCTCGAGAATGCCGATCTCCCAGAGGGCCGTCGCGACCATGTGATCTGCGGCGGCGTATCGACTATCGTCGCCAGCTTTAGCCAGCTGATTGACGCCGTCGCTTAGACGGGAGCCGCCGCGAGCCATGCCGATCTTCCCGACCGGCGGGAGGCTCCCAAAGTTGACGCCAACTCGGATCGGAATCCCGGCCTTTTTGGCGGCGGACACGACTTCACGTACTTTGCTCTCATCTCGGATGTTGCCCGGGTTGAGCCTGAGCATGTCGACGCCCTGTCTTACCGACTCAAGCGCAAGTTCGTGGTGGAAGTGGATATCGGCGACAAGCGGGATGTTAATGCGGCGTTTGATCTCGCCCAGTGCTTCCGCCGCTACCATGTCCGGCACGGCCACACGAATGATTTCGCAGCCGACCTCTTCCAGCCCGATGATCTCCGCTACCGTGGTCTCGATATCACGGGTATCGCATGTGGTCATCGACTGTACGGCGATGGGGTTGTTGCGGCCGCCGATCTTGACGCCGCCTACGGATACCTCTCGTGTGGCGCGTTTCATTTAGAAAAAACTCTCTCCTCGGAAGATCCGCATCACGTCCTGGACACTGACCAACGCCATCAGACTCAACAGGACCAGAATTCCAGTCAGGTGAACGATCGCCTCACGCTCGGGCGATATCCGTTTGCCGCGCCGGATCACCTCGATAATCACGAAGAGTAGTCGCCCTCCGTCCAGGCCGGGCAGAGGCAGGATGTTTATCACGGCCAGCGAGAGACTGATCGTCGCCGCCAGTACTGCGAAGGTCCTGAACTTTGTTGATATTGCTGCGTCGGCCGTCGCTATCTCACCCGTGAGCTGTCCGATACCGATAGGGCCAACAGTTGCCGGTCCGCTCAACTGTGGGTTGTTCGACGATTGGACCATACCCGTGACCGAATTTTTGGTCAGGAGGATCAGGTCACGTATCTCGCGGAACGATCCCGTAAATGCGTTCCACGGGTTGTCCGAGAACTCTTTATACGCCGAGTTATCGGTACGTATCTGAATACCAACCGATCCATCAATGATGGAGGTGTCTAGCCCCAGAGAAAAGTCGTGTCGCCTGGCATCCGTGAGCGATATCTCGCTGGTAAGGTCGGTTACGACTCCTACTACCTGAAGCTCATCGCCCAACTGGATGCGCTGGTCCAGCTTTCGGGCATCGGAGATCGATATCTCTTTGGCGGTATCGGTCGTATCCGGGGTATTTGGGACTACCCGCAGGCTGTCGTTCACGCCAACGGTGATGTCCAACAGTCGTGCTTCTGCCAGAAGTAGCTGATTCTCGGGGTCTGTGACCACGAAAACCACGTCGCGCTCTGGCACTTTGAATCGTGGTTTTAGCGTTACCTCTTTGTCCCGGCTCTCCAGGTACTGGAACCCCGTAGCTCCTGGCATAGGAGACGGGTCCGGTATACCGGGTCGAACGAGCCAGTTGCTGGTTCCGCCGAGTTTCAGTGTGATCGCCTGTTGGAGGCCTGTTAGATCATCGATGTCCCGTCCATCAACCTCAATAATCCGATCCCCTTCGCGGAGACTGGCCTGATCAGCGGGAGAGTCCGGGTAGACGGCCGTGATGGTTACATCACCGGCCAGCCTGGTTTGCGGAAGCATCAGCACAGCAGTGAACAGGATGATGGGGATGATGGCGTTTACGACTGCACCAGATGCGAGAACGAAGGCCCGGGCGAGCTTGGACTTGCTGGCGAGGCTGTTTTCGGCTTCAGGGTCTTCCTCGCCGACCATCTTCACGAAGCCCCCAAGGGGCAACCAGTTGATGGACCACACCATCTCAGAGATGGTGATGCTGTGTGGGCCAACTCCGCGCAGCTTGCCGTTGATCTGATCACCGATGCCGGCGTCGCCGGCATCGGAGACAAGCGCGTTACGACGTTTCTTTGGCCGGACCAGTAGGGCGTGAAACGATCCGTCGGCTCGTTTTTCGACCAGTGCTTCAATTTCCGGACCGGTCTTGAGCACCGATAGCCTTGGGTCCGCACCATCTGATTCGGCGTCACGCAGGTCTATTCCGTCTCCGGTAACCTCAGTAGCCCCTGTAAACAGAGATTCCAGTGCCGGGGAGCTAACGGCATCATGCTCCTCAAATCCCTCAAACATCGTGTCTTCTGTGATCGACACTTCTGTGCGACCGGTCCATAGGCCGGTGGCGCGCGGCGGGAATCCAAATCCGAACTCAACTACCTTGGTGCGGGTCAGCTTGGCCGTAAAGAAATGGCCCAGTTCGTGAAGGATGATGAGCGGTCCCAGGACGAGTAGAAACGTCAGGACGCCGAATATTAGTGTGGATGGAATCATGTATTTACGGGGGAGTGCCTACGTGGCATCTCGTGGTCCCTCAGTCTCTTAGTACCGAGATTGCTGTCCTGATGCGCGTGGCCGTTTCAGCCGCTGCTTCGGTTATCTGGCGCAGTGAGGGTTCCATTATTGGTTGATGTGCGGCGATGCCCTTCTGGATTACGGGACCGATTTCAGTGAAACCGATCTTCCCGTC
>CAUZRH010000286.1:0-2949 GCA_963582115.1 Dehalococcoidia bacterium | reverse complement strand
GGCGTCCTTGCAGCGCACCCCGCTGGCGGCACCGTCGGAGGCATCTGGCCGGTACTCACGGCCCGCGGCGCACACTGGATCGCCCCGGTCAGCATGGAACGCCTGATTCCGTCCGTGCTTGAGGCGTCAAAGTACACCGGCAACTACCTGCACAACTACGTGATGGGCTCGGTGGCCGGGTTCATGCCGATCACGACCGCCAAGGTGGTCACAGAGATTCAGGCGCTGGAACGGCTGACTGGCGTCAAGGTTGTCCACGTAGCGTCCGGTGGTGTCGCAGGGTCTGAGGGCTCGGTCGTCCTTGCGCTGGAAGGCGACGACGAGACGGTCCGCACCGCGTTTGAGCTGTGTGAGTCGGTCAAGGGCGAACCGGACATCGACGACCCGGTGCTGCAGACCTACCTCAGGGACGTCGAAATCATGTAGTCAGGGCCGTGTCCTACGGGCCTTTGGTTCACAAAAAAGGGGCACCCACGTTTGTGGGTGCCCTCTTTTTATTCCAAATACTTCCGAGCTTAGACCACTAACTTGTCAATTCGCATACGAGTGATCTTCCCAACCTCGGCGAACGCGAAGTACAGCTCCATATCTGTGCTGTCGTTACCCAAGTGCTGTTCAGCGAGCGCAAACATATCGGAAGCATTTCGACCGCGTAGAGCGGCGATGAACGGAAATCCGAATCTGGTCTTGTATGCGGTAACCAGGTGCTCCATTCGCTGCTGTTGCTCGACGGTCAGCTTGTCTAAACCCGCGCTGATGTGTTCCTGGCGCGAGTCCGGCGTCATCGCATCAATCGCCTCGGGAGTCACCTGCATGTCAGTGTGACCGCGCAAGAACTTGAGCTGGTCGTCACGGTTGGCGTCCTTCAGGGTTTGCACCATCGACGCGTGAAGGGCGTCGATGTCGTCGAATGGCCGATTGTCCCAGGACCCGGCTGCAACCCAGGGGGCGTACTCGAAAACCCGTCCTACGGCATCGACGAACTCGTCAGGGTCCATGTCGTTGAGGTTGGACACCGTTATCCGATCGTCATCGCTCTGGTCTTGTGGGCTCATGTTGGTTGCACTTTCTCTGCGACTATCCAGTGGAACGTAGTCGGCTCACCGTCGACGTCGAACTCTATAGATTCGTTTTTTGCGCTGATGATCCTGAGCTCAGCGGCCTCCACCATCAGTCGGTTGTCTTCAGGACTGAACCCGCTCCAGTACATCGGAGCGCCAAGCCAGTCCGGGTTGTAGTCCTCTTCACTGGCCCCGGCATGGAACGTCCCTATGAATCGGCCGCCGACACGAAGCCATGAAGCAATGTTTTCCAGCAACCCCGGTTGTAGCTCCCGGGGCAGGTGGATGATCGAGTAGAACGCCGTAATGGCGTCAAAACTGTCAGACGGAAACTCAACCTCGGCGATGTCTGACACGATGAACTTCGCAACTGGAACATTGGCCTTCGCTAATTCGATCTGGCCAGGAGAGATGTCGACACCGGTCGCATTGAAGTAAACCGACAGCATCTTGGTCCCCGGATCGCCAGCCCCACATCCCAGATCCAGCACCTCTGAGCAGCCAGGGAAGCCCTCAGTCAGATAGCGAATGTATCGCTCCCGAAGACCGCCACTGTCCTTGCGCGCTTCCGCCAGATAGGCGTGTCCAATGGCGTCATAACCATCGGCAACAACCTGTCTGGAATCAGCGCCTTGAGGGAGCGGGGTAGACATTACCCGGGTGAGTGCATCTCGGCATGCGTCTCCACCGGGTTGCTGCCGACCAGGAAGTCGAAGTCGCAGCCGTGCTGGGCCTGCATTACATGCTCCGAGAACATTAGGCCGTAACCACGTGTGTATTTCGGCACAGGAGCAACCCATGCCGCCTTACGTCGGTCCATCTCGGCATCATCGATGAGAAGATCGATCCGCCGACCCTCAACGTCCAGCTCGATCATATCGCCGTTCTGTACCAATCCCAGCGGACCGCCAAGAGCAGATTCCGGGGAGATGTGCAGCACCACCGTGCCGAACGCTGTCCCGCTCATGCGTGCGTCGCTAATCCGCACCATGTCCCGGATGCCCTGTTCCAGAAGCTTTTTCGGGATTGGGAGCATGCCCCACTCCGGCATGCCGGGGCCGCCGACCGGTCCGGCGGACTTCATCACCAGCACATCGTCCTTCGTGACGTCCAGATCGTCGTCGTCGATACGGGCGTGCATGTCCTCGTAGTTCTCGAACACAACCGCTCGACCGGTGTGGTGCAACAGCTCGGGCGATGCCGCGCTTTGCTTGATCACCGCTCCGTCGGGAGCCAACGAACCTTCAAGCATCGCCAATCCGCCCTCCGCGTACATCGGCGTCTCCAGCGTCTTCACGATCTTGTCGTCTATCGCCTCTTTGTCGGCGATGTTCTCACCCAGGGTCTTGCCGTTGACTGTGATGGCGTCCAGGTGAAGGAGGGGGGAGAGTCGGTGCAAAACAGACTCGATGCCGCCAGCGTAGAACAGGTCCTCCATCAGGTACTCGCCCGACGGCTTCAGGTTGACGATGGTCGGAGTGGACCGTGATATCGCGTCAAACATGTCCGGAGTGAGCGTGAATCCGAGACGTCCTGCTATGGCCGTCAGGTGGACGATAGCGTTCGTAGAACCGCCCGCAGCCATCAGAAAGCGCATGGCATTCTCTATGGCGTCCTCCGTCATGATGTCGGACGGTCGGATGCCCTTCTCGACCAGCTCAACCGCCTGCCGTCCCGCCACCTCTGCAAAGGCGCTCCGGCGCATGTCGGCCCCCGGAATAGAGGCACCGCCCGGACCGGTCATGCCAAGGGCTTCCGTGATCCCGCCCATCGTGGACGCTGTACCCATCACCATGCAGTGACCGGGTGAACGGTATATGGCGGACTCAAGCGAGTCGTATTCCTCCTGCGTGATCGTCCCGGCGCGAAGCTCGCCCCAGTAACGTCG
>CAUZRH010000285.1:0-2953 GCA_963582115.1 Dehalococcoidia bacterium | reverse complement strand
CGTGCGTACGCCGAGAGAGATTCGACGTAGCGTCGCTGGCCCTCTGCGTAGATCGTGTCGAATGCGAGGGAGCTCTTGCCGGAGCCGGACACGCCGGTGATCACGACGAGTTTGTCCCGGGGTACGTCGACGTCGATGTTTTGCAGGTTGTGCTCGCGGGCGCCTCGGACCTTTATGAAATCTTCAGCCATGAACTGCTTTCGGTCGGTTTCAGGAGTGCGCAGGACGTACATGCTTCCAAATAAACGTAGGTCGATTGTATCGAGCCGGTGCAATCACCGGGATAGCCGGATGGCGGATTTTCGCTGTCTGCGTCATGATTCGGAGCCTTATTCGGCGCGCAAGCCGCCGGGGACCGGGCCAACGTCGGGCCAGTTTCGTACCTCATCCAGGAAGGCTGATGAACGTACGCCCCGATCAACAACGTTGTTTATCTGGGAGCGAATGATGCGTTCCATCTGTCGTCGTTCCTCGGTACCGATATTGAGCGAATCCACCGCCGGGAAGTCGCTACGTGCCAGATGCCTGAGAACTTTGATAGTGCCGAGGCTGGCCGAATGCAGGACGTCACTTCCCTGCGATCGACAATTTGGACAGAGGAACCCCCCGCGCTCCGCCGAGAACACGTGATCGGCCGGCTCCAACTCATCTCCACACTCGACGCATCCGCCGAACTCCGGCCTGAATCCGGTGATCGTCAGCAGCCGCAGGGAGTACCAGCGGACCAGTGTGTCCGCATTGTCTGTAGTGGTGAGCCAGCCCAGGGTGTTGATGAGAAGTCGGAAAAGCGCGGGCGCGGGCACGTCTTCTACGCTGACTCGATGCGCTAATTCAGCGATGTACAGGCCGCGGGAGAGTCGCCCGATGTCTGTCCGTACTGCCCGGAATGCGTCCACTGTGTCTGCCTGGCTGACGCCGTGCAGCTCACGACCTTCGCGCATAGACAGTTTTACGTGGCATAGGAGGTCTATGTGGCCGCCAAGCTTGCTGCCCGGCTTGCGTGCGCCGCGGGCGGTGGCGCGGATAGCGCCGCGTTCAGGCGTTAGTAGCCACAGCAGTCGATCGGCCTCGCCCAGATCGGAGTGGCGGAGCACGACGGCTTCTGTGGTGAAAAACCTTGGTTTGCTGGAGGTCATGAGCGTTTCTCTGTGGCCACGTTATCGAGTTGGAGTCCCCGGAGTGTTGCCCAGATTGTCATCAGGGGAGTCGCCCAAGAATGTTCTGGGTCTAACTATTCCCGTCGCCGGTGACCTCTGAGCGACCTTCCAGTGCGTTGGCCAGTGTCATCTCGTCTGCGTACTCCAGGTCTGCGCCGGACGACAGGCCACGTGCCAGTCGCGTGACCGTGATTCCGAGCGGTGAGATCAGGCGCTGGAGATACATGGAGGTGGCCTCGCCCTCAAGGTTGGGGTTGGTGGCGAGGATTATCTCTGTGACGGTCTCGTCCCTGAGTCGATCCAGCAACTCACGGATTTTGAGCTGTTCAGCCCCGATACCGTTTACCGGAGATATCGAGCCGTGGAGCACGTGATAGAGGCCGTCGTAGGCACGTGTGCGTTCCAGCGCCAGGACGTCGAGCGGTTCTTCAACCACACAGATTCGGGTGCGGTCACGTCTCTCATTGGTGCAAACCCCGCACACCGTATCTTCGGTGATGTTGAGGCATTTGGAGCAGAGAACAATGCGGTCTTTGACCGATATAACGGCCTCCGCCAGCGCTTCCGCTTCAGCCCGCGGCATCCGGATCATGAAGTAGGTCAGTCGTTGCGCTGACTTTGGTCCTACGCCGGGAAGCCGGTTGAACGCCTCGATGAGGCGCGCTACGGGCGGGGCTATCGATGGGGTGGGTTTGGAGTTCATCGGTCCGGGTGTTTAAAAGAGTCCGGGGATGTTCATCCCGCCGGTGATGGCTGACATCTTCTCTGATGCATCAGCCTGCGCCGTGTCCATCGCCTCGTTGACGGCGACCATGATCAGGTCCTGGAGCATCTCGATGTCTTCCGGGTCCACGACCTCGGGAGCGATCTCGATTTCTTCGACGCGGGATCCGCCCAGAATCGTCACCTTGACGACTCCGCCGCCTGCGGTGGCCTCGGTCCGGGTCTCGGCGAGTTCTTCCTGGATTTTCGCCATGCGGGCCTGCATCTGTTGGGCCTGTTTGAGCATGTTTTTGTTCAAGGTAAAAATCTCCCCGCTCAGGGTCTGGGAATTATCCCGCTTGGCCCGGATTTTGCTTGGGCATATTCGGATCTGGTGTGCCTGGGTCTGTGTTTGGTTGAACTGGTTCGGCTTGTTCGGTCGATCCCGGATTTACGGCGGAACCTTCATCCAGGATGCGAGCACCCATTGTGACCGCTGCGCGCACAATTGCGCTATCCATCGCTGTTGTTGTCTTTTTGCCGGACCCGTTCGAGTCACGTCCAGCTATTTCGACCTTTAATTTTACGGCATACGCCTTTTCTACGGCTGTCTCTACCGGAACCCGCCCACGGGGGTCGGATAGTTCGTTGGCCACCCGCTGCTCCATAGAACTGTTTCGGAACGTGAGGCTGAGCGTGTCGCCGTTCAGTTCTGCGTCCTGAACGCCACGGAGTAAGGCGCCCAGGTTGAACTGTGCGCCGTTGGTCCGACTGAGTTCCCTGATCACCTGTCCCCACCGGTCGTCCTGAGGGGTTCGGGCGGGTCGTGGCGTCTGGGGAGCCGACGGATTGCCCTGCGGGGGGGATGCCGGCACACCGGATTGTGGGGGCGCGCCGCCAGATGCCACAGCAGGTGCCGCTGGGCGTTGTTGTTGGGGAGGCGGTGGCGAACTTGGGGGACGTCTTGTCGGTGCCGGGCCAGCCGGAGCGGCTGGTATCTGGCGGGCCGCCGGTGCGGGAGCAGGTGGCGGCGCTATCGCTGCGGCAATCGGTGCTGCCGGGCGTTCCGAAAGTGCGTTCAGTATTGCTATTTC
>CAUZRH010000284.1:0-2962 GCA_963582115.1 Dehalococcoidia bacterium | reverse complement strand
GTACTCGGTAGGGTCGATGGCCTCGATCCCGCGGCGCAGCTCGTCCACGTTCATAATCCCCTTGGCATCGAGCACCGTCCGGAGCGACTGCGTCTGCCGTTCCCAGTCAGCCCACTCATGCTCCTCGCGGTCGATCGGCTCGTCCGTCGGCCACCCTCCACGGTCATGTACTGCCGGCATATTTGCCTCCCGGTTTGATTAGATAGTGTCGTTAACGACTCGCCGCCCATGATTCAAAATCTCGGTCCATCTCTTCCGAAAACTCCCGGTCAACCTTGCCCGGCGTATACACGCCCTCGGCAATGCGCTGCTGCCCGAACTCGTCCCGCAATCGGACCGATTCCGAGCTAACGACCACCTCTTCCGCGAGATGGGCCGGGATGAACATGACGCCCTCCATCGTGCCCAACACCACATCACCCGGGAGGCAAGTCGCAATGCCAATGCGGATGATGCCGTTAATGTCGGGCATCGACACATCGTTAATAGCGGACGGGTCCATGCCGCGGATGAAGGCGTTGAAGCCCTCCATCTCGTAGATCCGCTGCGTGTCCCGAAGTCCGCCGTCGATCACCATGCCGCGTTTTGTGGCGACCCGGATCGCTGTGGACAGGTTGTCGCCCGCAAAGGTTCCGTCAAATATCTTCCCGAAAAGGTCCACAACGATTACGTCGTCCTCGACCAACTCGTCGATAACCCACGAGTTCTGCCCGCCGATCCGCCCCTCGGACTCACCCGTGCGCTCTATGGCATTGTTCAGATCCGGGCGCGTGGGAACGAATCGGCAGGTGACCGCACGCCCAACAAGGATTCGCTCAGGGTGGAGGATGTGGAAGCCGCCTGCGAAGTTGTGGTTATAGCCGTTGCGGCGAAGTACCCCCCACGCTTCCTCGCTGGTCACCTTCTCCATGCGCTTGATGATGCCGGAGTCCACAAGCGGTCGACCGCTGCGGTCCCGCTCGCCCTTCCACTCGCTCGTGATGCTGCGGATCATGTCCGGGTTGGTGAGATTCAAGTGATGGTCCTGTCGGCCTAGTTGACTTGGAAGTGGGTGCGCAGCATGTTGGGAATCGGGCGCATTGTATCGTCTGCCCGTACAGAACCGAGAGTGTGCGCCCGCTCGCTCAGTTTCTCGAAATAACACGCCATAAAAGAAAACGGCGACGCCATAAAGGCGCCGCCGCATTCGTTAGTCATCTCAGGCCCAAGTAAGGGCCCCACTGGGGCCCTTACTTGCTGGCCGCTCCGCAGACCGTCTCGATGATGAGCCGGGTCACGGTGTAGGGGTCACAGTTGGCGTTCGGGCGTCGGTCCTCGATGTAGCCCTTCTGGTCCTTTACGACCTGCCATGGGATACGAACGGATGCACCACGGTCTGACTCGCCGTACGAGTACTCGTCAACCCGCTGCGTCTCGTGCTCGCCGGTGAGGCGTTCCTCGATACGATCGCCGTAGTTCTCGATGTGCTCCTGGACGTTGGTTCCAAGAGCCTCGGCTGCATCGATGCAGGGCTGGTAACTCTCTCGCATCGCCTGTGTGGAGAAGTTCGTGTGCGCACCCGCACCGTTCCAGTCACCCTTGACCGGTTTCGGGTCCAGCGTTGCGGAAATGCCGTGCTCTTCAGCGATTCGGTACAGCAGCCATCGGGCCAGCCACAGCTCGTCGGCCGCACGTGGCGAACCTACCGGGCCAATCTGGAATTCCCATTGGCCGGGCATGACCTCTGCATTGATTCCAGAGAGGTGGATGCCGGCCTCGAGGCAGGCGTCCATGTGGTCTTCAACAACCTCACGTCCGAATACCTCGTCAGCGCCGACGCCACAGTAGTAACCACCCTGCGGGGCCGGGAAACCGTTGTCCGGCCAACCAAGCGGCTTGATGCCGTCAAAGAATGTGTACTCCTGCTCGATACCAAACCAGGTGTCGAAAGAGCCGTACTTTTCGGAAACTGCTGCACAGGCCGCCCGCGTGTTGGTCGGGTGCGGGGTCATGTCCGTCAGCAGCGTCTCGGTCATGACGAGCACGTGGTCGCCGCCGCGTAGCGGGTCCGGGAGGACCAGAACCGGGTTAAGAACGACGTCCGAGTTGTCGCCGGTTGCCTGCTGGGTGCTTGAACCGTCAAAACCCCAGATTCCGGGTTCTTCACCGTTCGCAATAACCTTGGTCTTGGATCGCATCTTGGCCGTCGGTTTTGTACCGTCGATCCAGATGTATTCAGCTTTGTAGGGCATCCATGTCTCCAGTCAAATACCAGCCGTCCGGGATGTTGGACGGTCCGTGTCCACCTGATAGCAAGGCCGAAATGATATATCTCCGGCCGCCGCAGTCATACAACTTCCGACGTTTTGCCCGTGACCTGCTCCAAGGATCTGCTTAAGGGATCTGGTCAACGATTGTCACCGGATCACGGACTCTCTGTCGAGACGTGCTCGATCCTAGCGCACGAGTGTTTCAAGAATGTTTCGGATTCCGTGATAACGCGTAATCGTTATGTTTCCTCACAAAACGAACACGAACGCCAAAAGGACGCCCCCGAAAGGGCGTCCCTGGCATCGTCTGGAGTTAAGGCCATCCGCTAAACACGGTCCCGAGAGGGATCGGGGTACTTCCGCCCATACGGCGTCGACCACGCCCCAGACGATTGAGAGCTGACGGCGGAGTTAGCCCTCGAAAGATTTTGCCTGCGCCATGTAAACGGACGCTTCATCGATCATCGCCAGCGAGGCCCTTGCCTGCGAGTAATCGGCGTCGCCGATGGCTGCTGCATCGAAGTACGCAGCGACCCCGGTCACGCCTCGTAGCGTCAGGTCCATTGCCTCAAGCAGAAGTGCGTGCGGCTCGGCCCGGCTTATTGGCTGAACAACCGCGGCCCATTCGGCCCGGATGGCCTCCATCTGGGTGACGATGGTTGCCACCTCTGCGCCGGCCTCTGCGGACTGCGCGCCATAGGCGCCCAGCGAGA
>CAUZRH010000283.1:0-2972 GCA_963582115.1 Dehalococcoidia bacterium | reverse complement strand
TCGGGACGCTGCTTGGAGAGCGCGCTCAGGACATAATGATCGTGCTGGGGTTGCTTGTTGTCGGCGCGGTCGGATTGCTGGTCACTGGCGAGGTCACGCTCCCCATATATGTCCTTGTGGCTGCCGCCGCCGTTTCTGGCGCTACGCTTCTGGGTCTGGTCGTGATGCGCAACTACGGCGAACGATTGGCTCGCCATCTCCCGGATCGACTTGAAGAGATGTACCACCCGTTGCAGGTTGGGGCGCTTGGCAGCTTCAAGGCACGCCAGTTGCCGCTTCAGTTCACTCTGGGTGTTATCGGGTGGGCACTGGAGATAGGGCGCGTCTACTTTGTCGCCGAGAGCCTGGGGTTGGACATCGGCTTCTTCGTCATCATGTCCGCCGCTTTGACGATTGCAGTTCTTTCCACCATTCCCACTCCCGGGGGCTTCGGGTTTGTGGAGGGCGGCCTCACCGGCGTTTTGATCTTCCTCGGCCTTGGCCATACGGAGGCGCTGACCTTGACCATCGTCGACCGATCGATCAGTTGGATCAGCATCATCATTACGGGCGGAACCCTCTTCGCCACATGGCAGACATTTATGGCCCGACGCAGTCGGAAATCGAACGGGTCACCTGATGTGGCCGACGGCGCTGGGGCTGGGGTGACAGACCCCGAGTGAGTTCAGATTTAGAAGCGCAGGCAGATCCTCCTGATTTAGAGCAAACCGAGAATGTGATCAGGCGCTCAGCGCGATTTGTTCGGGATAACCGGGCGATGACCGCCATAGCGCTTGCGACGACGATCTCGATGATGGGTCAGGGGGTGGTTGCGCCGGTACTTCCGCAGTACGCCCGTGACTATGACGTGGGGACAACCTCTATCGGCTTCGTGGTCGCTGCATTTGGCTTCTCACGCCTGTTCCTGAACATCCCGTCCGGAGTTCTAGGTGCGAAGTACGGACGGACTGTCCTGATGTCCGTCGGTCTTGCGATAACCGCCGTTGGCAACGTAGGCAGCGGATTCGCTCCAGACATCCTCGAGCTGATCCTGTGGCGGGTGCTGGCGGGTGCCGGTTCTGCCATGTTCATGACCGGTGCGATGGCCTACGTGGCTGACATATCGACCCCACAAAACCGGGGCCGACTTATGAGCATCCAGCAGGGAGCGCTACTGCTCGGTGTCGACATAGGACCGCCGATGGGTGGCTTTGTGGCCGATACATGGGGGCTTGCTTGGCCCTTCTTCCTTGCCGGTGGGTTAGCAGCTGCGGCCGCCGTGTGGACGGCGTTCCGATTGCCGAATCGCCCGCCGGGGTGGACTCGCGAGGGAGCACAGACGGTTTCCATCACCACGTCTCAGACAACAAGCCAGCCCGGGGCGCGTTCAGGCACGATGACGATGCTGAGCAACCCGACCTTCATCGTGGTGGGATTGTTCACGCTGATGGTGTTCCTGACGCGTACCGGCTCCCGGCAGACGTTGGTACCGATCATCGCCGTCGATGAGATCGAGATGAGCCTGACGCTACTTGGCGTGATGCTCTTCGTGATGACCACCATCAACTTCTTCATCGTCTTCCCGGCCGGTTGGCTTGCAGACAAGTTCGGACGGAAGCCCGTTATGGTTCCCGGTATTCTTCTTGCCGGGGTTGGCCTACTCCTGTTTACCTTTGCTACAAATGTGCCGATGATGTTCCTCGCGGCCATCGTCATGGGCATCGGAACCGGCGTCGCCGGACCCGCTCCCGCCGCATACATCGCAGACTTGGCTCCGCCCGGACAGACCAGCCTGGCAATGGGCCTTTACCGGACCTTCGGAGACCTGGGCTTCATAATCGGCCCCATAGCGCTTGGCTTCATCGCTGAGCGATCAGGCATGGCCGCTGCGCTCAACATCAACGTCGTACTTCTTGTCGGTATCGGTATCGTCCTAGCCTTTGTCGGGAAGGAGACCGTAGGGCGAAAAGGCCGGGGCAAAAAGGGCGACACCTCGTCCGCCTAAAACACCGGGTCGTCCGTCAACCACACCCATTTCTCAATAATCCACTGCCAACACCTGTCCCAACACCCCAAACACCGTGATACGATTTCGTGACGCTGTGCGCCGATTCACGTCGAGTGCCGCTAAATGGGGCTGTAGCTCACTCGGGAGAGCGCTTCAATGGCATTGAAGAGGTAGCGGGTTCGAATCCCGCCAGCTCCACCAAGTACTCCAGCATCAAGAACTCCCGCGTCTGACCCACTCGGCACGGGGATGGTGTACTCAACGACATCATCGTACGTACAAAACGGCATCAATCGGGGTGAATCAATACGATTGAAGACTCGTTTCGTACAACTTCAAACCAGATGGGAGTCGATCAATGTGAGGCTGCCTGTCAGTCAATCTGAGTGACACCCGCGGCTCTCGTGCCCAACCGCTTTCCCGGACCATGGACTCTCACCGCAACGCGATGGTCATTGAGAAGGTTATTGATCTCGTCCTGCTAGACCCCACCATTCAAGTCGGTAGGTAGAACTCCGTCCCCTGAGAGCGTGGCATGCTCCGAAGGTAACGGCAGCCGGAACTCGATCTCCACTACCTTTCAGTCCAACGGTACGGGCGGGGTCATCGGACGCAGGGCAACGGAAGCGTCACTGGCGGACACGGTGACTTCTCCCCGCTGTACGACCATTTTTAGTTTCTCAAATGCGGATCTAAGCCCGTTCAGAGGATTAGATCCCAACAGCAATAAATCTGCTGTCATCCCTGGGGCCACAATCCCAATACCTTCGAGCCCACAGATATCAGCGGCCGTCCCGGTAGCGCCCTGAATTACGGTCTGGACAGGCATTCCATAGTCGACCAAGGTTTCCATCTCCTCGATCATCGTGAAACGAGAATCTGTTCCCACCCCGATTTTCACACCCAGTTCGGACGCTTCCAAGATGCGTTGGGCGTGATTGGCTTCAGATAAAAGGCTCGCCAACTCTGGAGATGCGGTCCGAGC
>CAUZRH010000282.1:0-2975 GCA_963582115.1 Dehalococcoidia bacterium | reverse complement strand
GAGGGTAAGATCGCTCCCGGAAGTAACGCCACTCCGGAAACGCTTGGCGACGTGCGTGAGGCTGAGCTAAGGGCTGCAGCGGAGCTCATGGGAGTGAAGCAGGTCCACCTACTCGGATACCGGGACTCGGGGATGGTTCCTGTCGGAGAGGTCGAAAATCCGGATGCCTTTGTTAATGCCAACGAGGCGGACTTGATGGTGAAGCTCACTCGGCTGATCCGGGACATTCGCCCGCACGTTGTTGTCACGATGCCGCTAGATGGCGGTACAGGGCACGGCGATCACATCCGAATTAGCGAGGCGACAACGCGTGCGTTCAAGCTGGCCGCACATCCCGGGTATCTGGAGCCGGGGGGGCTCGTTCACTCACCGACGAAGCTGTTCTACCACGAGATTCCGCGCTCGGTGATGCAGAAATTCATGGAGGCTATAGAGCAGAGCAACCCCGAGATGTTGCAGTTCATGCGTGATGCCGGGATAGATAAGTTTGGCGTGGACGACGAAGATATCGCTGCGAAGATCGACGTCTCAGATGTCCTGGCCACCCGGATCAAGGCGATCTCCACGCATGCGTCCCAGGACTCGCCCTATAACTTGATACCGGAGGACATGATCCCGATGGCGTTGGGGACGGACTACTTCACGCGCGCAATCCCCGCGTGGACCGGGGGCGAACCGGAGGGCGATCTGTTTGTGGGGCTGTAACCACCGGGAATACTTGGAATATCAGGCCGGGGGAGTATTCGATGACTGAAACACCTACGCGACACCAACTGCATGAAGCAATCCGTGCCGAGCGCCGGTCGCTAGCGGATATTGTCGGGACCCTTTCGCCGAAACAATGGGGCGCGGCGAGCGCCTGTTCGGGTTGGACTATCGGCGAGACGGTCAATCACCTCATGGTCGGAGACGGGGGCACATTGCGAGCCGCCGAGGCATTGCTAAAGTTCAGGTCACCCTACAGATGGGTCGTAGACAGGCAACGAGAGCTGGCTAAGCGCGGGCCCACGGCCGCAGCGGAACAGCTCAGGTCGGATCGACTCCCGATAACTGCCAGGTTACCCGGGCGTTTCGGCCCGCGCGCTAATCTTGCCGAGAACCTGATCCACGTCGACGATATTCTCCGGCCGCTCGGGGTGACTCGAGGGAGGCCGCCGGACGAGGAAACAGCTTTTGCAGCTTTGAGAACGGTCGCTCGCTGGCAATTTCGGATGCTAAAGACCGATGGAAGCCTTGCCATTTCGACGCGGGCGGGCCGCTCACTAACGGTGATCTCCGGTTTTATGGTGCCACGAGTGTCCAACGGGGTTATTTTGAACGCGGACGCACGCCTCAGCGGCGATGTCGTTGCTCTGATGACATTTCTGACCGGGCGAGACAGCGTCGTGACCGTCGAAGGTGACGGCCCGCTCGCAACCGCGTTACGCCGTCCAATGCCCACGGTGTGAAATGTTTGGCGCTGGTGGAGTAAGTCGTGCGGCTCAACAGGAAACTTATGGAGGCTGTTGGACCGTTCGGTTCCTACGCTCACTCCCGCCGTCGACTTTGATCTCACTATTCGCCATTCCGGATTCCTCCCAACTCAGCCCGCAACGTCGATGTTGGACCGACCCCGGATCTTACTTCTTCACAAGAAACCGCTGTAGCGCGTCTTCATCAACCTCCACACCGAGGCCCGGGCGGTCCGGTAGTGCGAAGCCGCCGTCCTTGTAGACCCAGGCGGAGTCGGTGAGGGCCTTGGTCTTTTCGTAATGCCCGGCTTGGAGCTCTTGAAGATGGGTCGGCTCGCAGATGGCTGAGAACTGGAGCGTCGCCGCCTGAAACACTGCTACTCCGTTGCCCATGTGTGGCGTCGTCGGGATGCCCGCCGCTCTCGCCATCGCCATCTGCTTCAGACCATCCGTGATGCCCGTTCGCCCGATGTCCGGTTGGAATACATCAAATGATCGTGGTGTTAACCACTCGTCAAGCTGACGGGACGTGCGGAAATGCTCGCCTATTGCGATTGGCGCGCCCGGCATACCCACAATTTTCCGATGGCCTTCGAGGTCTTCCGGGTTGATTGGGCACTCAAGGAAACGCACGCCCATGTCTCCGAAGTCACGTTTGCCGCGTGCCACGTCGTCGCCCTCAAGCGTCCACAGGGTGTCGACCATCCACTGATCCATCCCTGGGACACCCTTCTTGAGGGCTTCGAGTTCGGTGAGGCCGCCGTTCAAATCTCCGGTCAGGAAGATTTTTGCGCCCTGAAGTCCTGTGTCGAGCCAGTTATTTGCGTGTTCGATACGCTCCGGGACTGTCGCTTTCCGTATGCCGGACAGGTAGACCGGTAGCTCCTTACGCGGTGTATCAAGAGATGAGTCGTCGACTATCAGTTCGGCCATCGGCACCCCGGCGCGACGGCCGAGCGCATCCCAGAGGGCGATGTCTAGCCCTGCGAGCGCGTCCTGCCAGAAGCCGCTGAAGTAACCACGGCCCCGCTGCGCCAGATACAGGAACTCGTTCAACTCACCGGGATGGCCGAACTCCCGGCTCTTCGCCATCGGCAGTACCAGGTTCTCTAGGACCAGGCAGAACACCTCGGGGCCGATCGGCACGTTCGCCTCGCCCCATCCGATAGTCCCGTCCTTGAGCTTGATCTTGACCAGCGCTGTTTCGATCGAGAGGGCGTACACCGTGGGCCATCCGGCCTTGAATTCGAACCTTTCGGTCTGTGCCACGACTTCGTCCCGCCGGTAGTCTTCCCAGTACGCGCCTTCAAGGGCGAGGTGGAAAGTTTCCAGAGATTCGATTTCGAAACTGGTGTCGTAATTACCCAAAGAAATACCTTGCCTAGCCGGGAGACCGGCACTATCACGAGCTTCACGGACTACAAATGCTGCCTCATGTTGAATGTCAGCATAGGCGGTAGCACTTTTAATGTGCCACTTGTGCCCCTTCAATTCCTGTTCTCTGAACATGCTGCTGTGGATATC
>CAUZRH010000281.1:0-2980 GCA_963582115.1 Dehalococcoidia bacterium | reverse complement strand
CCACGATGTACCGGATCCACCCGGCCTACCTGCTGTGGGTATTGGACGGTCTGATGGCCGGACTGGTGATCAACCCGATCAAGGTCGAGGGACAGACGGCGATAGACGCCCGGGTTGCACTCCAGCGAATGCTGGACGTGGCCGGCTAAGCGCATCTCTGAATCGCCCCCCATGAAACAATCCGGGGATCATTTCGGGGGACTTCCGTACGCCGCGCTCGACGACGTAATTGAGCGCGCCCTCCGGGAAGACCTGAGCCTGGGCGACGCCACCACTGATGCGCTGATCACTGCGGAACTTCCCGGCGCTGCCAACCTTGTCGCACGCTCTACGGGCGTGCTGGCGGGCGTAGAGGCCGCATGTGAGGTGTTCCGGCGTGTGGATGCCAGCATCGTGGCGAAACCGCTGGTAAAAGACGGCCTACGACTGGAGCCGGGACAGGCGATTGCCCGTGTCTCCGGATTGATGGCCGGGATACTGAAGGCAGAACGCACCGCACTAAACCTGCTGCAACGCATGAGCGGTATCGCAACGATGACGGCCGAGCTTGTGGGTGCCGTTGAAGGCACCAACGCCCGGATCATCGACACGCGGAAGACGGCTCCAGGACTGCGCGCTCTGGATAAATACTCCGTAACTGCGGGCGGCGGCGCAAACCACCGCTTTAACCTGGGCGACCTAGTCCTCATTAAGGACAATCACATCGAGGCGCTCGCGGCAGAAGGCCTTGGACTGATAGATGTCGTCCGGCGGGCACGACAGAACGCTAGACACAACCTTCGGATAGAGGTCGAAGTCGAGACCGTCGATCAGGCCGGCGAAGCGTTGGAGGGCGGAGCGGACATAATCTTGCTGGACAACATGTCGCCCGCCGACATGGCCAGAGCCGTGAAGCTGGTAGCAGGCCGGGCGCTTACAGAAGCGTCAGGCGATATCAACATGGCGACCGTAAGAGCCGCCGCCGAATCAGGCGTGGACCTGATCTCGGTCGGTGCGCTCACACACTCCGTTAAAGCGCTGAACATAGCTCTCGACTACGAGAACGCTTAAGTCCGTCTTACACACCGGAACGTAATACCTGCTGGATGCCTACCGGCGCCGCTAGATGACGTTCTGTGCGGCGTCCCGTGGTATCTGCAACAAACCAGGGCAGTCGGTTATTCGTGTGACGTTTCTCTTTACGTCGTCACAGGCATTTTGTCATTCCGAAGCCGGCACGCGAGGAATCTCCTGGCCAGTCTTCCGCCAAGGGTGAATACGGGCAATCGGGTGTTCCACCACGCCGGTCGTACGGGTCGATCTTCAATCGACCCAAAGGGCGGATAGTCAGCCGCCCCTACGGTGGTGAATCATCAAAATCTCGATTGCAGGAGCGACAGTTCTCGTCGCCTGAAATGCGGCGAGACGCCGCAGCAAGAACTTGCTTCCTCTCCACTTGGGGAGAGGCCCATTCGTATCAATGGTGAGCCGGTAATATACGTGCGAACCGCAGTCCGCACGTGAACCAAACCCAGGGCTAACCCCGGGCCGCTTCCATCCGAGCGATTGCTGATCCGTAGACGGCATCTGGCCGAAGAATCATGGCAACCCGCTTATCGCCGTCCACAATCTTGTCGTACTCGTCCCAGTTAGCGCTTTTGCGTCGAGTCGTGGCGCTGAAGATGTTGCGGCGCGCCATCTTCAGCTCTTCCGGGTCGGTATTTCCGGAATGCTGCATCTCCATGGTGCCTTCAAACACCAGGAATCCAGACCACCAGTCTTCGTGCGAGATCAGGACCGAGCTACGCGGATCTCTGAGTAGATTATTGAACTTGATTCGGCCCTCGGTGATCGAGATGCCTACGCCGCCGTCACGCGGGTACACGGTGACGATGCTGAGTTGCGGCATTCCGTTACGTCGGAACGTCGTCATCACGCCCTGCGGATTGTCATGAACGAACTGTTCGATCTGTGGTTCGAGTTGCATAGGTTGGATCCTTCTTTTCTGGCATATCTGGCGAATATGGTTTAAGTGGATAGCGGGAGTTTAATTCCGACGGGGTGCATTGCGGTCGGAGGTGTCCAGAATGAATGTTGCCGGTCCATCGTTTGCCAGCTCGACCAGCATCTTGGCTCCAAACACACCTGTTTCTACACGGAGCCCGGTTTCTTTGAACGCATCCACCACCTGATTAAACAGTGGTTCCGAAACGGCCCCCGGAGCGGCTTCGGTGAATCCGGGACGTCGGCCTTTTCTTGTCGAGGCATACAAGGTGAACTGGCTGACAAGCAGAATGTCTGCACCCACATTTATGGCCGAACGCTCAAAGCCAACGTCGTCCTCATCGCCGTGGAAGATGCGCAGGTTGACGATCTTGTCGCGGAGGTACTTGACCTCTTCCGGGCCGTCTTCATGGGTAACACCGATCAGGATGGCAAGACCCACTCCCGCGCTTCCCGTAACTGCACCGTCAACGGTTACCGACGCATGACTCACGCGCTGGACTACTGCTCGCAACTGACGACTCCCAGAAGTGGAATGGCATTGATCGCTGAGCGACTAAGCTCCGACGATCCAGCATGTTATCCCGTCCCCGGGATATCTCGTAGGGGCGATGCTTGACCCGGATAACACTTTGCCCCCCTCGCCTGAGCATTGTCATGGACCCTTACCCTGGAGATACGGTTCATCCTTCCGGACCACAATATTTTGTCATCCTGAGCCCGATGCGAAGGATCTCCCGAGTTGACGCAAATGAACGCCCAGTCGCCATAAACAAAACCGTTCGTTCGACACTCACGCATCATCAAAGAGAACGGGGATGCCAGCACTGTGATCAAGGAACATAGCCGGACGCACTGAAAATCAGGAGATCCTTCCGACTCGGGCTCAGGACGACAATTTGGGCCATATCAGCGTCTTATGACAACCGGTCCTAGGGAAGTACACCGTAGGGGCGAATAACTATCGCCCTCCGGTCGACATAAATCGACCCGATCA
>CAUZRH010000280.1:0-2982 GCA_963582115.1 Dehalococcoidia bacterium | reverse complement strand
GACGGTGATATCACGTTCCGTGAATACCAGGAAGAAATGTTCAACACCGTCAAGGCTCCGGTGGAGCATCTCAGGGCCTACGCAGGCGACAACGTCAATTTGCGCCCGGGATTTAAGGAAGCGGTCAAGGCCGCACGCGACCGTGGTGGAGAGTTCATGATCGCATCGGCGGGCATCGATTTTTACATCCAGCCGGTCCTTGAGGCTAACGGGCTTGGTGATGTGCCAATCTTGTCCGTTGCCGGAGCTCCAGGCGCACCGAACGGTGCAATGATGACGTTCCGTTACGATTACCCATCTGATCGAGAGTTATGTCGCGACTGGGCCGTTTGCAAATGCGAGCCAATCGAGAAAGCGCAGGCCTCCGGCGAAAAGGTGATCTTTATAGGAGATGGACTGCGGTCCGACTCTTGCGCCGCCGAGAAAGCAGACACCGTGTTTGCTCGGTCACGGCTCCTACAGCACTGTAAAGACAATGACATTGAAGCGATTGAGTTTGAAGATTTCCATTTGATCGCCCGCTACATCTTTGAACTTGAACTCGGCCTGCAAAACCCTGAAGTACAGGCCACCAGCAGAGCACAAATGAAAGCTGCAGAATGATCCCCCGCTATTCCCGTCCGGAGATGACGAAAGTCTGGTCGGACGAAAACATGTACGGCATATGGCTGGAAATAGAGATCGCAGCCAGTCAAGCCTGGACGAAACTCGGCGTCGTGCCTCAGTCCGATATGGACCTGATCCGTGACGCTAAGTTCGACATGGAGCTGTACGACAAGCATTTCGACGAAACGAAACACGATGTCGTCTCATTCACCCGGTCGGTCATGGCCAGCCTTGGCGACGAGGGACGCTGGATCCACCACGGCCTAACGTCCAACGACGTGAAAGACACGGCGCTAAGCGTCCAACTGCTCCAGGCAGTTGACCTGCTGGACAAGGACATAGATGAACTCCTTATTGTTCTCCAGCAGCGTGCCGAGGAGTTCATAGACACCCCCGCTATGGGGCGGTCACACGGCATCCATGCTGAACCCATGAGTTTTGGCCTTAAGTTCGCCCTGTGGTGGGACGAGATGCGTCGCCACAAGGTTCGACTTGCCCAGGCGCGGGAGATGATCGGCGTCGGAAAAATCTCTGGCCCGGTCGGCACCTACGCCAGCGTTCCACCGGAGATCGAAGAGACGGTCTGTGCAGAACTTGGTATTGCGCCCGCCCCCATATCCAACCAGATCGTCCAGCGCGACAGACACGCCCAGTACGTCCAGACGCTCGCGCTAATTGCGGCTTCGTTGGACAAGTTTGCAACGGAGATACGCGCGCTTCAACGCACCGAAATCCGTGAGGTGGAAGAGCCCTTTGGACAGGCGGGCTTCGTCACCACCGGCTCATCTGCCATGCCCCACAAACGCAATCCAGAAATCTGCGAACGCATCTGTGGGCTGGCTCGACTGGTCCGAGGTCACACCGTCACTGCGCTGGACAACGTGCCGCTCTGGCACGAGCGAGACATCAGCCACTCATCCGCAGAGCGAATGATCCTCCCGGACTCATCGCTAGCGGTCGACTATATCCTTGAGCGATTCACCGAGGTAATCCGTGGCATGCGGGTTTACCCGAAACGGATGATGCTCAACCTTGAGCTAACCCGGGGACTCCCCTTCTCGCCTCGTGTCATGCTTGCGTTGGTTGAGACCGGGATGGCCCGAACCGACGCATACAAGAAGGTCCAGGGACTCGCCATGCGGACCTGGGATGAAGAACTGGACTTCCGGGAGCTTCTTCGCAACGACTCGGATGTCACGGACGCCCTGGGCCCTGATGGACTGGAAAAACTGTTCGACTACGACCACTTTTTGCGATACGTACGCCACTCCTACGCTCGCCTCGGATTCTCCGTCGCGGCTGGCACGGCGCAGGACTGACTTTTCTGATGCCAGCCGTAAATGAAACCAATTTCTCCGGCCTGATCCACCGTGGCAAGGTTCGTGACACCTACGACATCGGTGACGGCCGTCTCCTGATGATCGCCACAGATCGCATCTCGGCCTTCGACGTAATCCTGCCTTCGCCGATCCCCGATAAGGGCACGATTCTGGCGCAGATGTCCAAGTTCTGGTTCGATCTGACTGCCGACGATATGCCAAACCACGTAGTCGGAATGGCCGATGACGATGAAGCACTGGTCGATATACCACGCGTTGGAGCTCTTGCCGAGCTTCCAGACGACATGCGTCGACGCTCGATGGTGATCAAACGTGCGGAACGACTCGACATCGAGTGCGTCGTCCGCGGCTATATAACCGGCGCAGGCTGGGCAGAATACTCAGAGTTCGGCACTCTGAACCGCCAAAAATTTCCCGAAGGGATCGTGGAAGCTCAGATGCTTGAACCTCCCATGTTCACGCCAAGCACCAAGGCGGAAGAAGGCCACGACATGCCGATGACGCCGTCGGAGGTCGTAGACCTGGTGGGCGAAGGAATGGCCTCCACGCTTGAAGAAACGTCGATCCGTATATTCAAGGTCGCCCAGGCGTACGCCGCCGGACGCGGCATGATCATTGCCGATACCAAGATGGAATTTGGCCTTATCGACGGCGAACTGATACTGATCGATGAGCTATTTACCGCGGACTCAAGCCGGTTCTGGTCGCAAAATGCCTATAAACCTGGGAGTTCTCCGCAATCTTTCGACAAGCAATTCGTGAGAAACTGGCTGCTTGAAAGTGGATGGGACAGGGAACCACCGGCGCCGGATCTGCCGGATGAAATAGTTCGTAAAACACGTGATAGATACGTTCAGGCCTTTGAACGCCTGACCGGAGAAACATTTGTCGCCTGATCCCCACGACATAGGCGAACGGGGACAATATGAGCGACACAGGGCGAAACATAGAGGAATAAATGCCAGATCGAATCGCTAGCACAAGGCCGGAAAGCCGACGCGGGATGTCAAAAGGTCAGCTTCGCGCTGAACGCCGC
>CAUZRH010000279.1:0-2984 GCA_963582115.1 Dehalococcoidia bacterium | reverse complement strand
CGTATTCGTACTCACCCGCAAGTTCAAGGCAGCGACGCGTGCTTTCCACTGTCACACCGGCGGCGATTATCGCCCCGACAGAAACGTCCCGGGCACGCTCGATCATGCCCGGAAGTTCATCGGGCACGTACTGGTCGATGTGGGTGTGTAGATCGATGAACAACGATGTATTCCAGCTTTTGTAAGGCTCGTCGGGATTAGACGATGCGGATTGAGGAGATCCAAGCCCGCACAATTCACACCAGATCCCCGATTATTCACGACGCGACGCGTCGGTGCGCTCCGTACACTGAGGTGAACAGCGATCAATCCTACCTCTTCTACTTTTGATTAATTCCCCAAAGAAGACAACTTCTCGCGCCGACCGGGGCAGGTCTCGCGTGTACGCGTTTGCCCTGGTGACTGTGCTTTTTACGGGACTTCTAACGGTCGCGTGCAGCTCTTCAGACGACGGAGAACCGACTGCGGCCGCCACGGCGGTTGTCGCGACCGCCACATCGGAATCCGTTCCTACCGCTACGACCGGTCCTGACACTGCGGATACCTTGATCCCCGCCGCAACTGCGTTGCCGTCGGAGACCGCCACTCCTGTAACTCCCCCGGCAGAAACCGGCGGAGGCAGGCTCAGGCTGTCAGTTCCGGAGGCAGGGCCACACTTCGATATCCACCGGGAGGTGTCGCCTGCCGTATCCACGTGGGGTATCGGTTTGATCTACAGCAGACTGTTCAGGAACACGCCCGCTGATTCGCCAGAACTTGTGTTGTGCGAGTTGTGCGAGAGCTGGGAATTTGTCGACGCCGATAAGCTGAGGATCACGCTTAGGCCAGACGTGATGTGGCAGAAGATAGAGCCCCTGAACGGGCGACGTTTGGTGGCATCGGATGTTGTGTTCAGCCTTGAACGGCAGCGAGCGCCCGGCAGCCAGAACGGGGACCTGCTGGTGGGCATAGGCGCTATCACCGCGGTGGACGACAGAACGTTGGACCTCGAAATTGACGGACTTGACGCCGATCTCCTGTTGAATCTGGCCGATGGCCGAACACGTATCGTTGCACCTGAGGCCGTCGCCGTGACAGGAGATTTGCTCAGGGGTCCGAACGTTGGAAGCGGGCCGTGGATCTGGGTCGATACGACGGCACAGACCGCCACTTACGACCGCAACCCGGACTACTTCGAAATGGGTGCTCCTGGTATTGATGGACTGAGCATTTCATTCATCTCGTCGGCCAACACCCGACTCACCGCTTACCGGACCGGCCTGTTGGATATAGTCGACACGTCGGGATCTGAAGTTGGGAGGACTTTGAGCCGATTCCCGGGATCCATCTCAAAGTTGGTCACGAGCCCCGGGACGGGAGCCGAGATCGCTTTCAATTCTTCTGATGCGCCGTTCGATTCCGTACTGTTAAGACGTGCGATGTTCCGTGCTATGGACCCGTGGAGTGATCTGGAAACCATATGGGGCGGCGACGGATCAGTGACCCTTGGAATTCCTGATCCGAGTGGCTCCTGGTTGCTCAGCGAAGATGCTATGCGCACAGCGTTTGTGGACACAGATCGCGCTTTGGAGCTGATGTCCGAATCGGGCGTCACGCCTTCGGGTGTGATCGAGATAACGGTAGGGCAGTTCGGGGATGCTTATATCGCCCAGGCCCGGAGCGTTGCCGACGCGCTAACGATCCTGGGATTTGAAAGCACGGTACGTGAGGTGTCCACGCGTGAGTTTGCTGATGATGTCTGGATCGGCGGAAACTACCAGATATTCGTTGGCGCACAGGCACCGGTGGACGGCGTCAGCAACGACCTATTTTCGGTCCACCACTCGGCCGGTTTGTGGAACACGACGGGGTTCTCTTCCGATGAGCTGGACGGGCTTATCGAACTCCAGTCGGAACAGATCGATCCTTCTGATCGAAAGCGCACACTACTGGATGCCCAGTTCCGAATTCTGGAGGGCGCACACCGGTTCACGGTGGCAGCGCGGGAGACCCACTGGCTCGCCCGTGAGTGGGTAGGCGGGTTCGACCCTGACCCACGGCGCGGCGAGAACGCGTGGCTGTCCCGGCTTACACTTGCCGAGCACGAGGAGACTTAGAATGGCCTATTCGTAGACGCACGGGTGCAAAACCGTACTCGGCGCACTGTTCAGCCGCGTCTCCTCATATGTGATATGTGGCAAACGCGGCGTGAAAATAACCGGGGTGTGCCCCCTAGCCCGCGTTCTCCTCTTTCCACTTCCTGAACTCGTCGGTGGTCTTTTCGTCCGGCGGGTAGTACTTGCCCGGTGACAGGCTTTCGGCATCCAATCGGGCACGAATCCACTCTTCCAACTCGTCGTACTCGATAGCCTTCTTAGCGATGTCGGCGGCGACTTCTCGTGGAATCACCACAACGCCGTCGTCGTCCGCATGGAGGTAGTCTCCCGGCTGCACAAGTACGCCATCGACTGCAACCGTGCCGTTTGTCTCAAGTGGAAATCCGAATGACGTTCCCAGGTTGGATGTGTTGTCCAGCCCGAAGAAGGCCGGCCCGTAGTCCTTGACCACGTGCATATCCCGGACGCCGCCGTCGCAGATCAGCCCGGCGACCCCGCGCTGCTTCAGCCGCAGGAACTTAACGTCCCCGCCGATCGACATCCGCTTGTCGCGCATAGATTCCATCACGATTATGTCGCCCGGTCCGGCTTCTTCAAAAGCGGCGTACTCCGGCGACTCTTCGCCACCCGGTTTCTTGGCCTCGACATCGGCGCGGAACGGCACGAACCGGACCGTAACCGCACGACCAACAAGACGCCGTCCCGGGATCAGGTTCTTGATGTTGGGCATGTACATGTAGTGAGGGGCGAAGCCGTTTTTGGCCAGCGTGTCCAGGACGGCGGTGGAGTTGATGGCCATCAGGCCGTCGATCAGATCCTGGGTGAGTGCGGGAGCGGGCGTCGGTGGGTGGTTAGCCATGCGTGGTCCTTTGGGGTTGGGTGTGCCGG
>CAUZRH010000278.1:0-2992 GCA_963582115.1 Dehalococcoidia bacterium | reverse complement strand
TCCTGTACCCCTCTGCGGTGTCGATGAATGTCATGCCGACGTCAAGCGCCGCATGGATAGCTGATATGGCTTGATCGTCTGGTATCACGCCCATGCCGCCGCCGAGCGGCCACGCGCCAAGGCACACGACTGAGACCTGAGGTCCGTCTTTTCCAAGGGGTCGAGAGTCCATGCCAGTCTCCTGTGTAGTCGTATTAACACCGGAGAGATTAGCGCATATCGGATATCGAATGGCGGGATTCGGGGGCCGACCATAGTTCGAGAGCCTCTGGACGCTGTATTAGGCTGTGGTCGCTCGTCGTCTAATCTTTGACGAACACGATATCGGTATGTTCGTCGTCCTCCGAAGTCAGAGCGGGGTCAAACCTGTGACCTTCCGGGTGAGAGAAATCGGCGATTAACTCGAGCGCTGATTCGGTCGATCCTGAGGCGTCCGGGTTACTGAGCAGGTGGCGGATCAGTGACCCTTTCAACAGCTTCGACCAGTGATTGACCGTTCTGAGTTCGCCCGCTGCGTTGCGCTCAAGAAACTTGACGGTAAATCGTTTCTTATGTGGCACGGATGAAGAATCCCAGGCCGCGCTGTGTTCGATGGGGAGCAGGTCCCAGATGACGCCGTTGCCGGATGAACCGGCCAGGGAGCTTGTTATCAAGGGTTTCCATACGGAGGCGCAAGTTTTCTTGCGAATTAGCTTCGCACCCATCTTCAACTTGTAGGCGGGGATCATGTCGAACGGGCGGACCATGCCGAATAACCCGGACATGATGATGACGTTCTGTCCGAACGCATCCCGGGCATCGGCATCGAGCGATTGGTGGTCTATCGCGTCGTACATAACGCCGGTGTAGCGTTCGATTGCCGGAAGCGTGGGAGCGTCGTCCAGACTAGCGTTCTCGGCCATCGCCTTTTCTAATGCGACACCCTTGACCCCGAGCAGATGTCGGGAAGATCGGGGGCGCTCGCTAAGTTTCACGAGAGCAGTTGCTATGCGTTCGCGAGTCGGATTGAGCGCGTCAAACGACAACGTGTTCAGGACCAGGGGTGGGCCTTCTCCGCCGGACGATTTACCTTCCGAGGGCGGGAGGAGGATCAAGGGTGCAGGAGAAATAGTTAAAAATCCGATCACTTGGTGCCGGTGGCGTGGCACCAGAAGAATGAAGTGAACGCTCCGGGCTGGGCGGCCCAGTCCGTCCAGGACTGGCGCATCGCTTTGATCTCGTCGGCGCTTGCCCAGCCGTGTTCGTCTGATAGCGAAGCCAACTCCGGATCGCCCAGTATGGCATGCATGTAGCGAACGCCTTCCTGTGCTTCGCTCTCGGTCCCGTGGGAGTCGGCGGTGGCGCCTGCGGTGACATTCAGACACCCCGCTGAGAGCAATAGACCCCTCAGCAATCGGCCTGCATTCGGGATTCCTCCCCGGTGACGCTGCCATCGATTGCGCAGCGCTATCGAGTCGAGCATGGGTTTGGACTCCGGGTGGAGAAGCGCCGTCCCCCAATCCGGGCTTCGGAGGCCGATACACCCGCCGGGTTTGAGGACCCGTAGTAGTTCTTTTATGCCGATACTCGGGTCCGGGAGATGTTCTATAAGGGCGTTTGCGAAGACAACGTCGAAGGAGTCGTCATCGAAGGGAAGCGAGGTCACATCCGCTACCTGGAACAAGACGTTAGAAACCCCGGCGGCCACCGCATCCCGTGAAGCCACGTCGATACGTGCCGAGTCGGCGTCTATGCCGATAACGTTGGCAGGCGCGACGCGCTTCGCTAGGCCGGTGGTGATAGAGCCCGGACCGCATCCTGCATCCAAGAGCGTCGTCCCCGGGTTCAGATGCTGGAGGAAGAAACCCGCCTCTAAATCCGAGTCTCTAAGCCGAAAACGTCTTGTCTCTTCGACATGTCCGGTGGCCTGTTCAGGGCTCAAGACTTCAGATCTCGTTCAATATCGACAATCTGGCTCCCGTCATTAAGGGCCAGCTCAAATCCCCACTCCGGACTTTCGTCGGGGTCGTCCAGCACACGGTCGCCGGTCATGGAAAATCCCATCCGCTTGTACATTTCGTGGGCGTCGTTGAAACGTTTATCGGACCAGGCAATCGCCTTATCGTGGCCTGTCTTGCGTGCCCATCCCAGGAAATGCTCGGTCATCAATCGACCGTACCCGTTACCACGGTGGCCCTTGAGCAGATACAGGCGCTCGATCTCTGCCTCGGCTCCACGGTCCAGTGCCGCAACCGTGCCGATGACTTCGTCGTCTAATACGAGCGCGTAAAAGAAGCCGCCGGTGTCGATGTAGGTATCCCTGACGGTGAACAGATCACGGTGATATGAATCCGGGTCCCAGGTCAGGCTGTACTCGTCGTATACCGTCCTGATGACGGCCGCGATCCCGGGCTGCCAGCGATCTTCGTAGGGGAGCAAATGTGGTGTAGTTTTCGAGGAGTTCATACCGTGCGCGTTAGAAGACGTCGTGGATTCTCCACCGTCATCGTCTGGATTGCTTCCTCGCCAACGCCGGCCTCGATCAGCTTTGGAATGAACTCTCGTTGGAGATAGACATAGCCCTTGCCTCCGTAGGCCGTTAGAGAATTGTCGTAGCACACGTCGTGAGACAGAACGATTTGCTCTCCATAACCTCGTTCCAGCAGGCCCAGCAACACCCCCATAACCCGGGACTCATGCATACGCGGGTCGCCGATGTTGTCGAATGCGACCGATGCGCCGGTGTCCACAATGCCCAGGTGGTAGTCCAGCAGGGGATAGCTATCGGCGTGTCCGATCACCACTCGTGAGGTATCGGCCCCCTCTTCCGTCAGGATGTCCAACTGAGCCAACCCGCCGCCTCGGACGGCATGGGTGTTCAGATACAGGCCGGTCTCTATCTGGGCGCGTGCACTTGCCCGAAGCACTCGTTCTTCCTGCGACGAGACCCAGTTTTTATCGATGCCTATTTCGCCGATAACGCCCGGCTTGATGCCTGTATCTTGCCAGCCGT
>CAUZRH010000277.1:0-2994 GCA_963582115.1 Dehalococcoidia bacterium | reverse complement strand
TGACAATCACCGGCCTTGACGCAGTCGCCGTTTACACACGTGCCGGGGGGCTGGGTCTACAGAAGCGGGTGGTTCTCACACGCGACGGCGATAACGAAGCCGCCAACGCCGTGGACGGTAGTTTTGAGGAATCGATGCACGGAGAATCCGCCGCCGCTCGCGCAGCTGCACAGGGCGTCGCGCTCTCTCTTGGATCTATTGGGGTGGGCGGCCGATCCGCCTCGGAACAGATGCCGGCGTGGGCCACACAGATGGGATACAATTCCGGCGTCGTTGCGCCGATGGTGGTCGGGCACCTCACCGCCGGTGTCGTCTTCGGTCTGAGGCGGGATCAGGATTCCGTTACGTTGGAGCAGATCGACTTGATGGAGCGATTCGTCGCACTATCGGCACGGGTCGTTGCCGCCCATAACTCCGGGACGCAACCGGCCTCACGGAACCGGCTTTCACTAGAACTGGACGCCGCGGGACGGGCCGAGATTGGCGAAGCCCGTCCAATTATCACGATGGACGGATTGACGCTGGACCCGGCGACCGACCGGTCCTCGGTGGTGGGCGTCCCGGTTTCTCTCTCTCGATCCGAGTTCAATCTGCTGTACGCGCTGGCGGGCTCGCCGGGACAGGTGGTCGACCCTGGTTCGCTCATTGAATCGGCGTTCAGCGACGCTCCCGATAGCGGACAGAGAACGGTCGATACGACGATCTACCGGCTGCGTCGCAAACTTTCACGTGTGCCCTCGGGTGAAGACCTGATTCGCACGGTTCGCGGTAAGGGTTATCTGCTTGTGCCACCGGTTGTAGACAGCACTTCGGATCAGGTTTCGGCAACAGCGGATTAACGGTCAGACGTTGTAGGGACGGGGCTTGCTCCGCCCATGCCCTCATCACCGAGAAGCCATTGTCGGACCGCTAACTGTCATCCTGAGTCCGAGCGAAGGATCTCCCTGACAGCAGAGCGCAAAAAGATTAGTTGTTCAATCGCATTCCACCGGTGAGGATCATGATAGTTCGATTCCTTGGACTGCTAACTCCAAAACGGGCAACGCAACCATCGTCGCCAATCACGAGCGCCCTTCGAGAGCCTCAAGATGGGTTTGGGCACGTCTCACAGGGTGGGATGGGCAACAGGTGAGGGCGTATTGCCATACGCCCCTACATCGAAATGCAGTCTCCAATCCAAACCCTTATAAAATTCCACACAAAAAAACGACGGGCCAGCAGGTTAATGGGGTCTGAGGGGGGGGGGCTTGCTGGTCCCGTCGCTCTTTTATTTGTCCGTGTCCCCCCGGGGGTGGGGTTGTCCGGCGCATTGTTTTCGGCCGGGCCGGTGAAGGGCGGCTTCACCGATTTGTGATAACCCTAGCACGTATGTTCTAAACCCTGCATGCGACATCAAATACGAGTTTTCGAACAATTGTGCTAATTTGTAATTTCCGGTTTTTAAACGCGAAAGCCGAAATCGCATCTACTTGGGCACTTAACCAATGGCAGACAACAGGCGTCCGTTTCACCGGGCAAGCGACAATCTCACGACCTACCGCCTGAAATGGGCGGCATGGGAGTGGCTCTACAGCGAGGCCAACTGTAGGGCCATCGGGTTCGAGGTCAGGCTAGAAGGTCCAGGCGGACGTGTGGTCGACGTCGTGGGAGTGGGGCCGGACAACCGTGTCTACGCCATCGAGGTAAAGGTGTCTCGTGGCGATAAGGCCCGAGACGACAATGACGGGGCCGATCTACGGCGGTTGACGGAACAATCACCCGTTATGGACGGAGCGGTCCAGTTAACTGCGGGCATTCTGGAGGCGGCGGCGGAGTACGCAACCTCGACCGGTGTTGAAGCGCGGGAGTGCGACCCGGCGTATCGGCAGGCGCTGGAGGACCACGGCCGAAGGGTCAAGAAACGCGACAACCACACAAAGCGCGTGTCCAGCTTCAGCACAAAGTTCAGAGACCCCGGGTTTCTGCGGACTGCGCACTGCCATTACCTGATGACGCCATCAGGATTAATGCGTCGTGACGAACTACCGCCCTACTGGGGCCTACTCAACGAAACCCCGGAGATAGTGGTGGAGGCGCCGGTGAAGCAAGTGCGCGATGCAACGACGAACGTACTGCGTAATATCGCGCGGTCCAACGCAACGGCGATGATGACCGAGTACGGAGTCGCCAGATCAAAGGGCGAAACTGCGTTTCCGGACCATATGAGTCCGGCACGTGTTTAGTCGATAGCCAGACGCCTGATACTCGCCGCCGGAGGCGATCTGCGGGCCAGGTCTCGTTCAATAGACCGACTTCTCCGACGACCTACCAAACAAAGGCAGACTTTGCCTGTTAACGCGCCGCCAGCATGTCCTTGATCTGGGAGATGCCCTTCTGCAGGTTTTCTTCCGAGTTGGCGAACGACAGTCGTGCGTAGCCCTCGCCGTATTCTCCAAAAGCCGTGCCTGCAAGAAGCGCTACTCCTGCGTCGTACATGCAGGCGTCAGCAAACTCCTGGCTGGTCATTCCGGTGCCACGGATATTCGGGAATGCATAGAACGCGCCATCGGGCGTCCTGCAACTGATTCCATCAATAGAGTTGAGGCCTTCCACGACCACTGCCCGACGCTTCTTGAACTCCGCAACCATGTCCACCACCGGCCGTTGCGAACCCTCAAGGGCCGCAATTCCGGCGATCTGTATGAACGAAGTCGAAGCCGAAACCGAGTTGGTGGTCAACCGGCTGAACGGCTCAACCAGAGCGTCGGGGATAACTCCCCAACCCAGTCGCCAGCCGGTCATTGCGTAGCTCTTTGAAAAGCCGTCAAGGATGATGGTCCGCTCACGCATCCCCGGAATCTGCGTGATGGAAGTGTGCTCACCCTCAAAGTAAAAGTCGTGATAGATTTCGTCACTGAGGACCAGCAGATCGTTTTTGATTGCCAGCGCCGCGATTCGCTCAAGATCCGAGTGCGGAATAACACTGCCACACGGGTTGTTTGGCGAGTTGACGAT